>JBFKGW010000114.1:0-7413 GCA_041633145.1 Alphaproteobacteria bacterium | reverse complement strand
GGGGTTGTTCACCAAGGAAATCGAACAGGCCTTGCTTGGCGGCGACATCGATATCGCCGTCCACTCGATGAAGGATGTCGAGACCTGGCTGCCCGACGGGTTGACGGTCGATTGTTTTCTGCCGCGCGAAGATCCCCGCGACACGCTGTTGGGCGCGCCGTCGATCGCGGCGCTGCCGCAAGGCGCGCGGGTGGGCACCGCCTCGTTGCGCCGCAGCGCCCAGTTGCTGGCCGTCCGGCCCGATCTCACCATCACGATGCTGCGCGGCAATGTCGGCACCCGCCTCGACAAGCTCGCGGCCGGCGAGGTCGACGCCACCTTGTTGGCGGTCGCCGGCCTCAATCGGCTCGGCCGCGCCGACGCCATCGGCGCGGTGCTCGAGCCCGACGAACTTCTTCCCGCCGTGGCGCAAGGCGCGGTCGGCATCGAGCGCCGCACCGACGACCTTCTAACTGCCGAGCTGTTAGCGCCGCTCAACCATGGACCAACGGCGCAGTGCGTCGCCGCCGAGCGGGCGATGCTGGCGGCGCTCGACGGTACCTGCCGGACCCCGATCGGCGGCCTCGCCACCCTCGACGGCGATCGCCTCACCCTCGATGGCCTGCTGGTATGGCCCGACGGCAGCGGTTTGCAGCGTGCGCAACAAACCGGCGATAGCGCCGACGCGATCGCCATCGGCACCGCGGTCGGCGCTGAACTGCGCCGCCGTGCCGGCCCGCAATTCTTCGCAGACCTGGCGTGAGCGACGCATCCACCATGCGGGTTCTGGTGACCCGTCCGCAAGCCGACGCCGAGGAAACGGCGCGGCTGCTGGCGGCGCAACATATCGAGGCGGTAATCGCACCGCTGATCGAAATCTCCGATATCCCCGGCGCGACGGTCGACCTGGCGGCGGCGCAAGCGATATTGGTGACCAGCGCCAATGGCGCGCGCGCGCTGGCGCGGGTAACGCGGGAGCGCACCTTGCCGGTCTTCACGGTCGGCGAAGCGAGCGCCCGGGCCGCGGCCGAATGCGGCTTCACCGATGTGACCAGCGCGGACGGCGATGTCGGCGCATTGGCGGCGTTGGTACGCCGAAAGCTGGATCCGCTCGCCGGCGCGCTGGTGCATGTCACCGGCAGTGCGGTGGCCGGTAATTTGGGCGGCGAATTGGCCAGTTTTCAATATCTCATTCGGCACAGCCAAATCTACCGCTCGCACACCGTCGACACACTGCCTGAGGCGGCACGCGAGGCATTAGTCGAGCAATCGATCGATGCCGTCCTGTTTTATTCGCCGCGAACGGCGCACCATTTCGCAGATTTGGTCGTCAAGGCGGGCTTACAGGCGAATTGCCAGTCCGTCATCGCCTGCTGCTTAAGCGCCGCCGTCGCCGCAGCGGCTGCGGCACTTCCGTTCGCCGAGATCCGCGTTGCCGAAAACCCGGATCAGGCGTCGTTGTTCGATGTTCTCACCACAAAAAAATAATTCATGTACGCACGCAATTGCTTACGTTCTCTGGCGAAACTGATATGATCACCAAGCAAAATTTCATGCGTACACGTACGCACGTACGCACAGCGGGGCGATGTTCTCGATGAGTGACGAGGCCAACACCAAATGGCGTGACACGGCGGCGGTGATCGACGCATTCGGCGGCATTCGGCCGATGGCGCACAAGCTCGACGTGCCGGTGAGCACGGTGCAGGGCTGGAAACAGCGCAACGCCATTCCAGAAAATCGCGTAGCCGACATTGTGGCCGCTGCCGCCGCCCACGGCGTGGATCTATCCGGCATCGCGGCGCCATCCGACACCGCCGAGGAAACGCCTGCCGAGACCGCCGCGCCGGCAGCCGCCAGCGCGACACCAGAAAAAACGTCACCGGTAGCGGGCCCGAAATCGCAGATAACCGGCGCGGAGCGGCAAAGCGGCGATCGCGGCACGTTTTTTATCGCTGTCATCGCCTTGATCGTCGCCCTTGGCGCTGGTGGCTGGTTGGTGCTGGGTGGCGGGCAGGCGGTTGCGCCGGGGCCCGATATTGACCGATTGACCGACCGGCTCGAGGCTTTGGAAGCGACAGCGCAGGACGACCCGAGTGCGCGCCTACAGCGACAGTTTTCGGCCGATATTGCCGAAATCCGGGCTGAAATCGATCGGCTTGCCGAAGCGCAAGCGAAATTAGCTGTACCGTCTGCGGAAACCGACGCACTGGCCAATCGCCTGCAAGCGATCGAACGCGAGCTCGGTCAGGTACAAAATAATGTTGCTCGCGAGGTTCAATCGGCGACGGCAGCCTTGTCAGCAGCGCAAGACGAAATAGAGCAGCTGCGCCAGCAACTCGCCGCGGTCGGGGAAAGCCGCTCCACTGATGACCGGAACATTGCAAGCGCGGTCGGATTTGCCTTAGCTGCCGGCCGGCTGCAGCGTGCCATGGATGCCGGCGAGCCTTACGATGGCGTCCTGTCGGAGCTGCGCACTCTTGTCACCGACGACGCGGCCGTCGGCGCGCTGCTCGACCGGCTGTCGGCGGCGGCCGACGCCGGCGTTCCGACGCGCGATGCATTGACCGTCGGTTTTCCGGCCGTCGCGCGCGCGGTCGTCGCTGCCGCCGCCGGCGACGCGGTAAGCGGCTGGACGGACCGGACACTGCAACGGATCCGCAATACCGTATCGGTCCGCCGCATCGGCCCGGACGTTCCCGGCGACGCGGCGGAGGCGCGGGTCGCGCGCGCCGAAGCCAAACTGCTCGGCGGCGATTTGTCCGGTGCAGTCGCCGAATTGGACGGGTTAGAGGGCGCGGCGGCCGAAGCTGCGGCCGCCTGGCGTGCGGGCGCGCGCGCGCGCCTCGACGCGGGGGCTGCCGCCGATGAACTCGAAGCCTTGGCAAGCGCGCGCTTGCGCGCGGCAAGCAACGGTCCGTGATGCGCCGGGCGCTGATCTATATCATCGAAGTTGCCGTTGTCGTCGCCCTGGCGGTCTGGCTGGCCAACCGGCCGGGCTCGGTCGTCGTCGACTGGCAAGGCTGGCGCATCGAAACCTCGGTCGGAATCCTGGCGCTCGCGGTCTTCGTCGTTGTGGTGTTGGCAGCGGGATTGTATGGCAGTTGGCGCTGGCTGCGCCGGCAACCGCATGAAATTTTTGCCACGCGCCGCCATCGCCGCGAAGCCTCCGGCTATCGTGCCCTGACCGATGGGTTGGCAGCGGTTGCGGCAGGCGACGCGGCAGCTGCGCGAAAGCTTGCCCGGCGCGCCGATTCTCTCCTCAAAGCGCCGCCGCTGACGCTACTGTTGTCGGCCCAGGCGGCGCAGCTCGACGGCGACGAAGCGACCGCGCGCCGCTGCTTCGAACAAATGCTGGAGCGTCCCGAGACCGAGTTTCTCGGGCTGCGCGGTCTTATTCTTCAAGCCCTGCGCGACGGCCACGACGAGCGGGCGCTGGATTACGCGCAGCGCGCCTATCCGCTGCAGCCCTCGGCGCCGTGGTTGCTCGATACCCTGGTATCGTTGCACAGCAAGGCCGGCCGCTGGCGCGCAGCGCAGAAACTTGTCGAAGAAGCGCAGCGGCGCAAACGGTTGCCGGCCGACGTTGGCCGCCGCCAGCAGGCCGCTTTGTTGACCGAACGGGCGCGCGTCGCCCTCAACAGCGGGGCGCTGGCCGATGCGTTCGAGCAGGTGCGCCGCGCCCACGACCTCGACCCGGCACTGCCGCCGGCCGCTGAACTATTGGCGCGCTTGGTCGCCGATGACGGGCGGGTGCGGCGGGCGCGCAAGGTGTTGGAGCGGACCTGGCGGGTCGCGCCTTACCCAGCCTTGTCGGCAGCCTATCTCGACATTCTCGGTTCGGCGGAGCCGCTCGACCGCTACCGTGCGATCACGCAATTGACCAAGGATAACCGCGATCATCCGGACAGCCGGTTTGCGCTCGCCGAAGCGGCTGTGGCGGCAAAGCTATGGGGTGAGGCCAGGCAACACCTGGAAGCGCTTGAAACCTTGGCACCGACCGCCCGGATCTACCGCCTGTGGGCGCAATTGACGGAGCAAGAGACGCACGACGATGCAGCGGCGCGCCGTTGGATCGACCGCGCCGCCGAGGCCGAGGCCGATAAGGCATGGGTTTGCGCCAGTTGCGGCACCGTCGCCGATGACTGGTCGGCGGTTTGCGGCCACTGCGACGCCTTCGCGACGGCGTCGTGGAAACAACCGCCGCGGATCCATCGCGCGGTTATATCGCCGCCCGATGCGGCCGCCAGCGTGTCGGATGCGGAACCCGAACAGGCTAGTGGTACTGCGCTCGACACCGTCGCCGAAGCCGAGCCGGACAAAACGGCGCAAACCGCCTGAATTCGGCGCTGGGACGGCCTAATTTAATCTCGCGTTAATCATATTAGCTTTGAATAGGCCACCGAATGGCTCGCCGCTGGCGCGCCGTGACAACAGCGTTGTCGGTTAATGGCCGAATCCAACCTGCACGAGAAAAACCTACTGTTTTTCACCACCGCTTACCCATCCGTTGCGGAGATCGTGCGTGCCCGCCAAACAGAATTGACCCGACCGGTTTTCGACGAGTCTGGCGAGATCATCGATATCGATCTCGGCAACCGCCGCTTATACGGCCGGCCCGCCGCCGAATACGCTGTCGAACAGGTCGACTCTTACTGGACGCAACCGACGCGTATCGTCGTCGAACCGCCGAACCTCGACGACTGGCACGACGCCTGCACGCATGCGATGGCGGCCAGCCTCGGGACCGCCGTGGCGGACCGGCCCCCTGTAAAACTGCCCGACCGCGGCGGCGTATTGATGATCGCCGGCGTCGGCCTCGGCCTGCACATCCCTGAATTGATCGCGCGTACCCGTCCGCGCCATGTCGTTCTGGTCGAGCCGATTCCCGATTTTTTGTATCACAGCCTATCGGCGCTCGACTGGCAGGATGTTTGGGCCCAATGCGCCGATGCTGGCGCGACCATCGACATCGTCGCCGGCGGCGACCCGGCGAGCATTCAGTTGCGGCTCGCAGCTCTGGTAACGGGGTTCGGCGAAACCGCGGTCGATGGCTCGTATCTCTACGTCCACTATCAGACCGATGTGGCCCGCGCCGCGGCGACCAAGTTCCACGAGCTGGCCGGCATGACGGCGATTCTCAAAGGCTACTACGCCGATGAGAAGATCATGGTCGAAAATACCGTGGCCAATGTCACCAGCCATGGCTTCTGGTTCCTCGAGGGTGAATTGCGGGCGCCGCTCGATGCGCCGGTTTTTGTCGTTGGCGCCGGACCGTCGCTCGATGACAGCATCGAAGCGATCCGCAAATGGCAGGATCGCGCGATTATCGTCTCCGCCGGCTCGACGCTGCAGGCGTTGCTGCACCACGGCATCGTTCCCGACTTTCATGTCGAGAAGGAGAACACCCAGCCGACCGTCGATCGCCTGCGCCATATCCATGCGCGCAGTGGTGACCGGTTCGACGGCGACACCTTCGGCCCCATCCGGCTGGTCGCCTCGACCACGGTGCAACCGGGGGCGACCGAACTGTTCGACGAGAAATTCCTGTTTCTGCGCTCAGCCCTCAGCTCGACCGAAATGTTCGGCAAAGGCCACGTCGCGGTTGAAGCGACCTCTCCCTATTCGGCGAATGCGGCATTAATCCTGGCGGCAATTATGGGTTTCCGCGAGGTCTATCTGTTCGGTTGCGATTGCGGCGCCAAGGATGCGGCCCGCCACCACTCGGGTGAAACCGCCTACTACACACTCGATAAATATCCCGACCGTGGGATCGATCTGCCGTTGCGGGCGCCCGCCAACTTTGGCGGCGAAGTGCTAACCAACCCCTTCTTCGCGTGGAGCCGCTGGACCTACGAGCAGGTGATCGCGGCGGCCGGTTTGACCGTCCGTAATTGCAGCGACGGCGTAATGATCGCCGGCGCGCAACCACTGCCGCCAGACGACCTGGTGCTAACCAACCTGCCGCTCGACAAGACCGCAATCGCCGAAAGCGTCAAAACCGGCTCGGCGCACTACACGCCCGGCGCCTATCTGATCGACCAGGACGTTCCCGCGGTGATCAAGAGTTGGTACGAATTCGCCGTCGCGTTTCGCGCCCATCTTGATGCGCACCTGGAAAGCGCCGAAGACATTCATCAGTTCGCCCGGCGTTTGCGGGAGTTTCTCGATAGTGCCGCCGAAAAATACCGCGGCGTTACCATCATGGCCGGTGGCTCGGCGCGCTCGATGGTGCCGGTCGCCGCCTACTATTTGAACCGCACGGCCGACGCGGCCGACTATGCGCGCCTGATGGAAATTTTCCGCACGACCTACCGGGCCGAGATCGAGCGCATCTTGAGCGACGGTACGTCCTTGATGGCCAATTTGGATGCAGTTCCCGAAGCGGTGCTTCGGCGCGCCGGTTAGCATGGCCAACTCGATCCACATCGGCGGGCGCAAGGTCGGTGGCGGCGCGCCGGGTTATCTGATCGCCGAGGTGGCGCAAGCCCACGACGGCTCGCTAGGCACGGCGCACGCCTTTATCGACGCGGCCGCCACGGCGGGCGCCGATGCAATCAAATTCCAGACCCATCTCGCCGCCGCGGAGTCGACCCGCGACGAACCCTTTCGGGTGCCGTTCAGCCGGCAGGACGCCAGCCGTTACGACTACTGGCAGCGCACCGCGTTCAGCGCCGAACAATGGGCCGGACTGGCGCGACACGCCGGCGAACAGGGCCTCGCGTTTTTGAGCTCGCCGTTTTCCGTCGAGGCTGTCGAACTGCTGCGCGCGCTCGACGTGCCGGCGTGGAAAGTCGCCTCCGGCGAAGTCGCCTCGAAGTCCCTGTTGGCGGCGATGTGCGCGGACCGCCGGCCGGTGCTGCTATCGACCGGTATGAGCACCACCGCCGAAGTCGATGAAGCGGCCGCCACTATCGAGGGCGCGGGGGCGCCGCTGGCCGTCTTGCAATGCGCCAGCCGCTATCCGACGCCGCTCGAAGCTGTCGGCCTCAACGTCATCGACGACTATCGCCGGCGCTACGGCTGCCCGGTGGGACTATCCGATCATTCGGGCAGCGTTTATCCGGCGCTGGCGGCGCTGGCCCAGGGGGCGGATATCATCGAGGTTCACCTCACCCTGTCGCGCCACATGTTCGGCCCCGACGTGCCGGTCTCGTTGACGGTCGACGAGCTGCAATCGGTTGCCGCCGCGCGCGATGCCTTCCATACGATGGCGCGCCACCCGGTCGATAAGGATACGGCGGCGGACGATCTATCCGACATGCGCGCGATGTTCGGCCGCAGTCTGGCGCTGCGCAGCGATTCACCCGCCGGTACGGTGATCGACGCCGCCATGCTGACCGCCAAGAAACCGGCAACCGGTATCCCGGCCGAGGCGCTCGATACCGTCGTCGGCCGGCAGTTGGCGCACGCTGTCTCGGCCGACCGGGTGCT
>JBFKGW010000113.1:0-7441 GCA_041633145.1 Alphaproteobacteria bacterium | reverse complement strand
TTGCTCGGTCAGCGGCAACAAACAAACCAGAATGTCGGTCCGCGCCAGGAACGCCGGCAGCGCGTCCTCGCCGGTGAAGATCGCAATGGCATCGTCGCTGCGCGGCTTGCGCACCCACGCGGCGACATCGAACCCGAGGCCGGCGAGCACGCGCGCCGGTGGCGTCGCCATGTTGCCCAGGCCGAGGAAACCGACCCGCTGTTGGTGCGGCTGTTTCTGCGCAATCGACTGCCATTCCTTGCGTGCCTGTTGCGCCAGATAGTTCGGCATATGCCGGTGGTGGCGCAAAACGTGCAGGATCACGTACTCGGTCATCGCCGGATCGCCATCCGGCGGCCCAGTACGCACGAACGGTACCGGCGGGCAATCGGGATGGTAGATCAAATGTTCGAAACCGGCGACCATTGTCAGGATAAGCCGCAGGTTCGGCAATGACGGCAGCTCCGCCAGATCGAAGCTGCCAATCAGTAAGTACTGAATATCGGCTGGATCACCGACCTCGGGCCAAAGGCGCACCTCGAGGTCCGGCATCAGCGCGACGATAGCGTCGCGCCAATCCGCCGGTGTGCCGAGGGTCGGCGGCGTGATTAACAGCGCCATCGATTGCCGAAATTTGTCCCAGACCGTCGGGTTATCGAGCCGCCCGATCCTAACTGCCGGAGCGAACCGACAAGTACCAGTCGAGGATTTCCTCACCGGTCATGATCGCGCAGCCCTCGTGACCTTGCATGTATTCGATGATTTCCTCGAGGTAGCGGACGCGGTGCGGCGCGCCGGTCAGATACATGTGCAGGCTGATCGACATGATGCGCGTCGATTTTTCGCTCTCCATATAGAGCCGGTCGAACTGGTCCTTCGAGCGCTTGAACATCTCGTCCGAGGAATGCTGCTGCAACGCCATCATGGTGATGTCGTTGGTCTCGACCGTGTAGGGCACCGAATACATCGGTCCCTCGGTGGTTGCGATTTCGACTACCTGGTCGTCGAGCACCCAATCGGCGACGTATTCGACGCCGGCGCGGGCGAGGTAATCGATGGTCTGAAAAGTCTCGGTCAGACCGGGGCTTTCCCAGCCCCTCACCTTCTTGCCGCTGAACTTCTCGATCGCCGCGCAGGCCCGGTCGATCTGTTCCTGCTGGTCGTCGTGCTTGTGCATCGGACCCTGCAGATAGCCGTGGCCCATGAATTCCCAGTCGAGCTTGAGCGCTTCTTCGGCGACCCGCGGATAGGTCTCGCAGACCCGGCCGTTGATCGCCATGGTCGGCCGGATGCCGTACTTCTGGAAGGTCTCGGCGATGCGCCAGAAGCCGACCCGCATGCCGTATTCGTGCCACGACCAGTTGGGCAGATCGGGTAGCAGCGGCACCCCCATGGGCGGCGGCAGCACGGTGCGCGGCATCGGCCGCGCGATGTCCCAGTCCTCGACATTGGCGATGAACCACACCGCCATGCGCTTGCCGTCGGGCAGCTTCAGCGGCGGCCGGTCGACGATCGCCGAATAGGGCACCCGATCCTTGAATATCTGCATGTCGCTCTCCCCTGCCCCGCCTATTGCAGCGGGATCATCACATGTTCCTGATAGCCGGGCCGCTCGCACAAGCGCTCGTACCAGGCGCGCACATTGGGCCGGTCCTCCCGCGGTATATCGAGGGCGTACCAGCGGTAGACCGCGATACCGAGCGGAATGTCGCCCATGGTGAACTGATCGCCGCAGACGAAATCGCGCCCGGCGAGCCAGTTGTCGAGGATTTCGCTGTACTCGTTGGTCAATCCGGCAGCCTCGGCGACAGCGTCGGCGTTCTGTTGCTCGGGCGGCGTGCGAATGAGCTGGTGGAAGGCTGGGCGCAGCACCATCCACAGGGTCGTCGTCGCCCAGTCCATCCAGCGGTCGGCGTTGCCGCGTACTTGCAAATCTTCAGGCCACAGGCCGCCAGGGTCGTGCTGGGCCGCCAGATAGCGCAAGCAGGCGTTCGACTCCCACAAAATGAAGCCGTCATCGTCGATGGTCGGCACCACCCGGTTGGGGTTCATCGCCAGATACTCATCGGTGAAGCCGAACTTGCCGGCCATGTCGCGCCGGTCGTAGGGCACGCCCATCTCGGTGCAGCCCCATAACAGCTTCTGCACGTTCGACGAGGTGTGCCGCCCCCAGATAATCAACATCAATCCGTCTCCCCACGGCTGCGGTGAAATTCAGAACCAGACAAAATTAGCGGGTTGCTACAACAGCGCCAAGCTGAGAGGCGGATAGATTATTAAAATTATCAGCACGAGCAGCATCGTCACGGCGAATGGGAACGCGCCGGAGAAGATATCGAACAGCGTGACATCGGGATCGTTGATCGTGCTTTTGATGACGAAGCACGAAATGCCGAGCGGCGGCGTCAGCAGGCCGATCTCGGCACCGACCACGGTGACGATGCCGAACCACACCAGATCGACGCCGAAGGCGTCGAGGGCGGCGAGGAATAGCGGGACGACGATCAGAATGATCGACGCGGTGTCCAGAATGGTGCCGAGCAGCACCAGCAGGACCACGTAGATCGCCATGATTTGGCCGAGGCTCAGGTTGAGGTCGACCAGCCATTCGCCGAATAGGGTCGGCAGGCCGGCGACCCCCAACATACGGCTGTACATCGACGCGGCAATGATCAGGAACAGGATGGCGGCGGTGATGTAGCCGGTCTCGACCAGCACCTCCCACAAATCGCTCCAGGTGATCGACCGCTTGATCAAGGCGATCACCAGCGCGGCCAAGGAACCGAGCGCGCCGGCTTCGACCGGCGTGACCACGCCACCATAGATACCGCCGAGGACGACCAGCACCAGCACCACGACGGGGACGATCTTCCAGAATAGATCCATCGTCGTGAGGTGGGCCCAGTCTTCGGCTGCCACATCGGCGGCCTGCTGACCGCCGACGAAGCCCGGCGCCGCATAGGACAGCAGCAGTATCAGAATGCCATAGGCGATCGACAGCACGATGCCCGGAATGATTCCGGCAACGAACATCTGCCCAACCGACTGTTCCGTGACGATGGCGTAGATGATAAGCATGGCGCTCGGCGGGATCAGCATGCCCAACACCGACGAGCCCGCGACCACGCCGACGGTGAAACGGGTGCGGTAGCCAAATCGGCGCATTTCCGGCACCGCGACCCGGGTGAACACCGAGGCCGAGGCAATCGATGAGCCAGTGATCGAGGCAAAAATCGCGTTCGCCGCCACCGTCGCCACGCCGAGGCCGCCACGGATGCGGTAGAAGAGGAAGTTCGCCACCTCGTAGACGTCTTTGCCCATCCCTGCCTTGCTGACGATCAGCCCCATCAGCGCGAACAGCGGCACGGTGGCGAACACCAGTTCCGAGACCGTGTCGGCGATCGACTCCGACAGCAGTGCGATCGCGATATCGACATTGGCGCGAATGATCCACACGCCGACGAACGAGACCAGCCCCAGCGCGATGGGAATATACAGTCCCGAATAGATCAGAATGACGATCAGGACGACCGAGGCGATACCGACTTCGAGACCGCTCATGGCGTTGCTGTGTCCATCTTGCCGGCCATTACTCTGGCCGCCGCAGCAGCGGGCGGATGTGGCGTTCGGCGAATTTGACAAATTGCAAAAGGGTCACCAGACAGCCGATGACGATGATCAGCTTGATCGGCCACTCCGGCGCGGTGAACAGGCCCTCTTCGCCGATGTAATAATCGAACCGGTAAGCGTCGATCATCTCAGGGACGGCGCCCAACAATACGATGGCGAAGAAAATCACCGCGAGCAGGTCGAACAGCGCCCCCATCAGATGGCCGACGCGCGGTTTGCGCGATTGCACCAGGTTGTAGAAGCCGTCCGAGCGGGTCAGCCGGCCCTGCCGGGTGGCGTCGCCCAATTGCATGAAGACGATGCCGACGATCGACAACTCGACCAACTCGTTGACGCCGTGAAACGGGTGCGCGAAGAACGTACGGCTCAGCGCGTCGGTATCGACCATCACCATCAACACGAAGATCCACAACGACCCGATCGTGTTGAGGATGGTCAGAACCCGGTCGAGCAAGCTGCCGAGGGCGCCGCTTTCAGGCGGCGCCCCCTGCGTCAGGTCGGTCATCGATGCTTCTCGATTATGCTTACGCTACGACCCGATTTCTTTGTCCCAATGGCGCAGGATGGGCTGATTCTTCGCCCGCATGGTGTCCATGTAAGACTTCAGCACGGCGTTGCCGGGTAAGCCCTTGGATTCCAGAGACGCGGCCCAGTCCTTGGCGACGTTGGGCATGGTATCGGCCCATTTCTGGCGCTCCACGGCCGGCATCACATAGATTTCGCCACCCATTTCCTTAAACTTGGCATAGCTCCCTTCAGCCAATTCAACCGCCTTGTGGGTGGTGTGCTCACGATACAAGATTGCCGCGTCGCGGATGGCAACCTGCACCTCGAGCGGTAGGCCGTTCCAAACATCCTTGTTCACGGTGACCGCCTTGGAGTTCACCGTGCCTAGGTCGGCTTTGAGCATGTAGGGCGCGACCTCATACATTTTGCGGCCGACCACGGACTCAGGCCACAACATGATCGAGTCGAGAACGCCGGTTTTGAGCTTGTTGTAATAGGTCACCAAGCTGCCGCCGACGCCGGCTGCGCCGAAACCTTCGAGCCAGCGCAAGTTAAGCCCAGCGCTGCCGACCTTCTGGCCCTTGAAATCTTCCAATGTACGGATCGGCGTCTTGCTGAAAATCTGGTAGGTGTCGAGCACCGCCATATTGGTGAGGTAGACCTGATTGAACTTATCGAAGGCCTCGCCATACTGCGGAAACTCGTCCGCCAGATCATCGACCGTGCGCGATACCAGCACCGGGTCGATAGTCACGAACGGGGTCGCATAGGCGATCATCTGCAACGGCACTTTGTCGGCGTGGAAAACGGTGGTGACAACCCCGATGTCGCCTAGGCCCTTCTGCATGCCGCCCATGACGCCGCGTGGCTTGACGATCTGTCCGCCCCAGGCTTGGTTCCATTCGATCTTGTAGTTGCCCGATTCGGCCAGACGTTTATCGATCTCGGGAATATAGAAGTTGATGAACTCCCGCACCCACATCGATTTCGGCGAGTAGCCGTCGATCGCCGTCAGCTTAATCGTCTCGGTCGCCGCCGCCGGCGCTTGCAGCAACGCCAATGATACAGCGCCTGCACTCAGGAAAGTGATCGCTCTTGAAAGTCCTAGTTCGGCAAATTTCATCGTATCCTCCGCTTGGAATCCGATAGTCTTATTCTTTAATTTCATGTCTATCGGGGCGTACACGATACAATTCCAAACCGGACGATGAGTCAATAAAATTTGGAAATTATTTAGTAATGCGACGAAAGTTGGATTACACTAAATAAACAACAAGAGGGATCCGGTAATGGTCGAACAAATCCAGTTCGAAGATTCCGACAGCAGCCCCAAAAGCGCCAGCACGACGGTGGCGTCGTCGGTCTATGATCGGATTCGCCTGGATATCCTCACCGGGAATTTGCGCCCTGGCGAAAAGTTACGCTCAGAATTTTTGCGTGGCCGCTACAACGCCGGCATCAGTCCGGTTCGCGAAGCGCTTAACCGGTTGGCGACCGAGCGCCTGGTTTGCCGTGAAGATCAGCGCGGGTTTCATGTTGCCGGCGTTAGCAAAGCCGGTCTGCTCGAACTGACCAATACACGTTGCTGGCTGGAAGAAATTGCGATGCGCCAATCCATCGAACACGGTGGCGAGGCGTGGGAAGAGCAAATCGTCCTCGCCTATCATCGCTTATCGCGCACGCCGCGCTCGTCCGACGAGACGACCTACGCCTTCAATCCCAAATGGGAAAAACTGCATCGCGAATTCCACAACGCGGTGATCGCCGCCTGTGGCTCACACTGGTTGCTCGGCTTCTGCGAGCAGTTGGTCGACCAGGCCGACCGCTATCGCCAGCTCGCGGCCGCGGTGAGTTACCCCAAGCGCAACGAGCGCAACGAGCACCAAGCCTTGATGGAGGCCGCGCTCGATCGCGACGCCGACCGCGCGGTCGAGGTTCAACGCGCCCATATCCGCAAAACCGCCGACATCGTCCTCGACGCCAAGTTGAGCTTCCTGCCCGACGAAATCGATCCCGCCGATCCGGCGCGCTGCTAGAGCGCCACCGCCCCTTTTTGTCGCAGATTACTTTCGCCTGCCCGGCCTTGCGCGTAGAATGTTGAAAACAGCGCAACATCTTGCGTAAAGCCCAAGCGCGACCTGGCAACCCGCCGAGCGAAGCGGCGCCAGGTCCGGATAAAAGGGGGAGTGACGTGAAGCCAGCACCTTTTGCATATGTGCGCGCACAATCGCTCGACGAGGTGTTCGATCTGCTCGACGAGCACGGCGACGACGCCCGCATCCTCGCCGGCGGCCAAAGCCTGATGGCAACCCTCAACATGCGCCTGTCGGCGCCGGAAGTACTAATCGATATCAACCATATCGAAGGCCTGTCCGGGATCGAGGTGGCTGACGGCAAGGTCCGCATCGGCGCGCTGTCGCGCCACAGCGAAGTCGCCGCATCGCCGATCATCGCCGAACATGCGCCCCTCATCGCCAAGGCGATGCCCCACATCGCCCACCAGGCGATCCGCAATCGTGGCACCTTCGGCGGCAGCATCGCGTTTGCCGACCCGGCCGCCGAGCTGCCGGCAGTGTCGCGCGCCGCCGGTGCCGACTTCGTGCTGCAGAACCGCAACGGCACGCGGACCGTCGCCGCCAACGACTTTTTCCTTGGCCTGTTCGAGACCGCGCGTGAGCCGAGCGAAGTGCTGATCGCGGCCGAGGTGCCGGTCATTCCGGCCGGCGAAAAAACCGCGTTCAACGAGCTGTCGCGCCGCCATGGCGACTACGCGATCATCGGACTGGCGGCCCAGGGCAGCACCGACGGTGGCACCTTTGCCAATATGCGCCTCGCCTTCTTCGGCGCCGGCGACCGGCCGATCCTGGCCGCGGCGGCAAACGCGGCGCTCGAGGGCAAATCCTATTCCGACGATACGGTCGCCGCCGCGCAAGAAGCGCTCGACGCCGATCTCGATCCGATGGACGATCTGAACGGTCCGCCGGCGATGAAGATGCACTTGGCGCGCGTGCTCACCGCGCGGGTGTTGGCGGAACTGGCGGCCTAACGGCGACGCGCGAGCACATCGAACGGACGGAAAGATCCATGGATAAAAACATCGACATCACCCTTACCGTGAACGGCCAGGAAGTCACCCGCCGTGTGCCGGCGCGCACCAATCTGGTCGACTTCGTGCGCTACGAGCTGGAATTGACCGGCAGCCATGTCGGTTGCGAGCACGGCGTATGCGGCGCCTGCACCATCCGCGTCGACGGCAAGATCGTGCGTGGCTGCCTGATGCTGGCTGCGCAAGCCGCCGGCGCCAATGTCGAGACCATCGAAGGCG
>JBFKGW010000112.1:0-7443 GCA_041633145.1 Alphaproteobacteria bacterium | reverse complement strand
CTCGACAGTCGCCCTGGGCAGCAATTTTTCGGGCGGCAGTCCGTCCGGGGTCGCGGCGGTGAGAACGAAAATGTTCGGGTTCGCGCCTTCGACCGAACCGTAGCCGAGCTGCTTCGACGACAAGCCCTGCTGCGGCGTGCCCGAGACCATGTGGACTGCCGCGGCATCCATCGCAACCGCAGGGTCGTGGGTGAAGCCGCCGCCCATCTCGACCTCGATACGGCCGCCCGACGGAATGCCATAGCCGGGAACTTCCGGATTGAAGAACTCGATCCCCTGGGCGTCCGCTTTCTGCAGATAGACGTTGAGCGCGGTGTAGCCGTCGCGCACCAGGCCGGCCGAATTGAGTGGCGAGTTGACCACTTTGGCGACGATGCCGTCAGCCGCAGCCGACGACGTGCCAACAATGAAGCCGATCAAAACAGCAACTGTTGCTTTCACTTGGTAGCGCATGGGGCCTCGCAAGATTCGAACTTGGCGGTAAAAACGTGCGCGAAGTTTAATCGATCGAGGCTGCTTTTTTCGGCGCAGTTACCAAATTGTGATTGATTGCCGCCTCGCCCGGCGGCCGGACCCGCCTACGGTGCCCGGCCGTGCTTCGCCATCCACTCCTTGGCCAGGCGTTCGGCGTCGGCCACTTGCGTTGGCGTCATACGCGCGGCGACCACGTTGCGCAGCGCGACGTTGGTTTCCAGCTGTTCAACCGGCAACTGCGACAAGGCGATCGTGTACCACATGTAGGCCAGTGAATCGTCCTGCGGCACGCCGCGCCCGCTGTCGTATTTCAGGGCGAGATTGTATTGGGCCGCGGCGAAGTCTTGCTCGGCGGCATTGCGAAACCACTTTGCCGCTTCGACGTCGTCCTGCTCAACGCCCCGGCCTTCTTCGTACATGTAGCCGAGGTTGTTCTGCGCCTCGGCCAATCCCTGGGCCGCCGCCCGGCGATACAGGCTGACCGCGGCTTCATCGTTTTGCTCGACGCCGCGGCCCTGATCGTACATGAAGCCCAACCGGTTCTCGGCAAAGGCGACGCCCTGCTCCGCCGCCTTGGTGTACCAAAAGACGGCCTTTTCGTCGTCGGGCGCGATCCCCAACCCGGCCTCATACATGTAGGCGAGGTTCGACTGGGCGTCGGAAATGCCCTCCTCGGCGGCCATTTTGAACCATCGCACCGCTTGGGCGTCATTACGCGCGACGCCGAGACCGTTGGCGTACATCAGACCGACATTGTATTGCGCAGCGGCATCGGCGCGCTCGGCCAGCGGCAACCAGATCCGGAAGGCTTTCCCGTAGTTGCCCTGCTCGTACGCCTCGACGCCGTCGCCGAACTCTTGCGCCCACGCGGCGGTAGCGAGGAAACACAGGCAGATCGCGAGGAATAGACGTCTCATAGCGATAAATTTAGCACCACTAACGCGCGCGCGTTAAGGGCTCGGGGGTCTCACGCGGCATTATCGTTGAACTCGAGCACGTCGAAGCCGGCGTTGCGGTCGAGCAGGTAGATCAAGCCGCGCTCGTCGACGCACACGTCGTTGCTTTGCGGGGCGTCAAAACCGGCGCGCGGCGCGGGGATGAACGCACCGATCTCGGTCGGCGTGAACGGGTCGGCGACGTCGACAATACGCAAACCGCCGGCAAACCAGGTGCAGTAGACCAGCGTGCCGTCGATCTGCTCGTGGAACTGATGAGCGCCAAAGCGGCTGCCGGCGCCGGCCCAGGGCGATTCCAGCTCGGAGACGTGAAACGACGCCATCGCCTGGATATCGTCGAAATCGGTCACGTCGAACACCCATAAATTGGCCGGCGCCTGACCGGGGATGCGTTTGTGTTCCTCGTCGATCGCCACCGCGATGCGGCGGCCATCGATCGGCTGCGGCAGGGGCAGCACCGTGTGCGTCGGCTCCTTGAACGGCGGATGATAGTTGTGCGCGGCGACGGTCCGCGGGTGGGCGATATCGGCGACGTCGATCACCCGAAAGCCGGCGTGCCAGACCGCCGCCCACATTTCGTCGCCGACCCGCAATGCATGGTGCAGGCGATTGCGATAGCCCGGCCAGCTTGGCGTTTCGCCGCCGGCGACGTGCTGGCCGGGCAGCCACCAGCGCGAGACTTCTTGCGGCTTCGTCGGGTCGGCGAGGTCGTAGATCACCAGGATATTGCCGAGATAGCCCGCCATCTCGGTCGACATGTAGGCGTAGTGAGGGTCCATATCGAAGCGGTGGACGCCGAAACCGTGGGTGCGCACATAGGCGATTTCCCGCGGCTCCGACTTATCGCTGATGTCCCAAACCTTCCAGCCGCCGTCGCGATAGCCGCGCGCCTGAGCCTCCTCGAGCACGGCGATATCAGACTCCTGGATGCCGAGCTCGGCGGCGACTGCCGCATCGCTGGGGTTTTGCCGCGCGTCCGTTAAGGCTTGTCGAACCTCGTCAAGGCGCTCGCCCAGGCGCAGGAAGTGCCGGTTGTTCTGTTCGACATTGGTGATCATGAGATCGCCGGCAACCCGCACCTTATGGGTGTGGGAATAGGGTCCGTCGGTGGGGATTTCCGCGACCACCGTCGGCGCCGTGGGGTCGGAGACATCGATGATGGTGGTGCCATGGGGCGGCTTCATGTGACCGACGAACGCGTATTCGTCCTGTACTACCACCTGCCCGCCGCCCGGTATGTCCAAGCTGCCAAGCCGTTTGACCTGGTTCGCGATGCAGGCGCTGTCCTCAACTGCCATGGCGTGCCCCGTCGTTTCTCAAGGCCGGCGCTACGCCGTGTCCTGCTGGCGCCGCCGGTCGCGCAGATAGTCGAGCACATAGGGTAGCCCCACCGTCACCGCCAAGGCGAGCCACAAGGCGTTGCCGATATTCGACGAGAACAACACAGTCAGATCGCCGTTGGCCATGCGGATGGCGCGCAGGAAGAACCCTTCGAGCAACGGCCCCAGGATGATGCCGATGAGGATCGCGGCGACGTGGTAATTGGTGCGCCGGGCGATGTAGCCGAGTACGCCGAACGCCAGGGCGAGGCCCATATCGAAGGTGAACTCGCGCGGCACGAACGAACCGACCAGGGTGAACGAGATGATCACCGGCGCCATGAACGACGTCGAGACAATGGTCACCTTGGTCATGTAGCGCGACAGCGGCAGGATGGTGAAGATCATCAGCAGATAGGTCACAGCCATCGCCATGAAGATGCCAAAGCCGATCTCAGGGCGTTCGTTGAACAGCTGCGGGCCAAAATTGACGCCGTGGAACTGCAGCACCACCAGCATGATGGCGGCGGTGGCGCCACCGGGCAGGCCGATGACCATCAAGGGAACCAAAGTTCCCGAGGTCACACCATTGTTGGCGGCCTCCGGTGCGATCAACCCTTCCGGATGTCCGGTGCCATAAAGCTCGGGTGTTTTGGAATAGGAACGGGACTGCTGATAGGCGACAAACGAGGCGATACTGGCGCCGGCGCCGGGGATCACCCCGATAACGAGGCCGATCAAACTGCACCAGGTCACGTGCCACCAGCGCTTCAGACACATGCGCGCGCCTTCGATCGTTGCCCGCCAACTGGGATTGGCCATCAGCTCCTGGCCGCGCCGCGTAAGCATCGACTCGCCCTCGATCACCAGAAACGCTTCCGAGATGGCGAACAGGCCAACCAGGGCCGGTACCAGCGGAATGCCGTCGTACAGTTCTAAGAAGCCAAAGGTGCCGCGCGGCGTCTCGTAGACGAAATCGGTGCCGACGGCGCCGATCATCAGGCCGAACAAACCGGCGATCAGGCCTTTGAGCGTGTTCTTCGCCGCGATGGTGGCAATCAGCGAGATGCCGAACAGCATGACGACGATCATCTCGACGCTGTGCATGAAAAAGGCGACTTGGGCGAGCCACGGCATGGCGATGAGCGCGACGATCGTGGTCAACAGGCCGCCGGCGGTCGAGGCGACAAACGACATCGACAGCGCCTGCTGGCCGAGGCCGGCGCGCGCCATCGGATAACCGTCGAGCGGCGTTGCCGCCGCGCCGGCGGTTCCCGGGATATTGACCAGGATGGCCGGGATATCGGCGCCCATCCGTGACGACGCATAGAGCGCCACCATGAATACGACGCCTTGCTCGACCTCCATGGCGAAGGTCAGCGGCAGTAAAATGATGATGGTGTTGGCGGCGCTGAAACCGGGTATCGCACCAACGATCAGCCCCAGCAGCATCGCCGGCACGATGATCCACCAGAACCCGAGCGTGTGCAGGAACAGCTCGAAGAACATCTGGACCGAAACGTCTTCCATCTCACAAAATTCCGCTCATCAGGGCCTCGAACGGCCCTTCCGGAAAATTGGTTTCGAAGGCGACGACGAACAGCAGATACCCGCCGATCGACAAGATGGCGGCGAGCGACACCGATAGCTTGGCGCGCCGACCCCGGTTCAACAGCAACATCGCCAGGACCAGAAACAGGAAGGTGGTGATGGTGAATCCGAGGAATGAGATGACGGCGATATAGCCGACGGTGAGCGCAAATAAAGCGAGACGCAGGTTCACATAGTTGCGCGGCTCGAACAGGGTGTGGAAGTTCCAGTCGCCCTCGCCCTTGGCGACCCAGCGAAAGGTCAGGCCGATAAAGATCAACACCAGCACGATCAGGATTGTCCCGATGAAGAAGGCGCTGGCCTGTGCCGTCCAGGGCGATTCGAGGATGGTGTAGAAGTAGTAGAGGGTGAACAGCAGCGCGGCGACCGGAATCACCAATTCGGCCCCCAGGGCGCGCTTCCTGGGTTCGCCCGCCTCAGTTTCGTCTTGCATGGAACAACACTCCGGGCGCGGCGGCAGAATCTTTGATTCTACCGCCCCGTCCCGTCACTTCTTCGTTTTCGTTAGGCCGGCTTGCCGGTCAACAGCGGCCTGAACTTCGAGCCGACCTCTTCGATGCCTTTGAGGTATTTAGCGGTGTCGTTCATATCACCGTAGTTGATGTACTCCCAAATACCCTTGGCCTTGATGACGGCCTCTTTGTATTCGGGGTCGGCAAATACCTTTTTGATCGTGTCGTTGAGGATCTCGAACCGGTCGGGATGCTCTTTGATCACGCTGGTATGGATGCCGAATGCGCGCGCCGACAGCAGCGGCGGCAAGCTGGTGCCGAAATGCTGGTTCATGGTCGGCGCGTTATTGAGCCGGTCGGCGGCGACGTTCTCATCGTTGAACACCAACAGCGTCCGCAAGGCGTCGCCCTTGGCGGCGACCGAACCCGAGGTCAGGGTGCCAAGGTCCATCTCGCCGGTGACAACGCCGGCGATGGTGTTTTTACCGCCCGACAGCGGGATCAGGTTGAACTGTGCGCCGGTGTGTTCGCCCAGCGCCAACAATCCCACCGATGCCGGATGGGCGAGGCGACTGGTCGACACGTTGAGAGTGCGCTTTTTACCTTCGGCCACGACATCGTCGATGGTTTTGAACGGACTGTCGGCGCGCACAAATATCGCACCGGGGTCGGTGTCGACGCGGGCAAAATAGGTCAGATCCTCGAGCGCGAAGGTCGGCGGCTTGACCACCCAGTTGAGGAACTCCGGCCCCATATTGCCGAACAGCAAATTTTGGCCGTTTGCCTCTTTCTTGCCCATGTAGAATTCATAGCCGACACGGCCCGATGCGCCGGGCTTGAAGTCCGGCTTGAAGTTCGTTTTGAGGTACTTCTTCCACACGCTGGTAAACGCGCGCAGGTTCCGGTCGGCGCCCCCGCCGGCGCGCGTCGGTACGGTTACGCTGATATCGCCGTCGGGAAATCCCGCGGCGAATGCATTGCCAAACGGCCAGCTCGACACTGCGGCCGCGCCAAGGATGGCGGCCGAGCCGCCTAACATCGTGCGGCGGTCGAACGGTTTATCAAATGGGCTCATGATAGCCTCCCTTAAGGTTTCAATGTTTTGTTGTTGTTTTGAAAACTCTAGGGACAGCAAGCGACGACGACAACCGTATATAAGTCGTCTTGACAAAACGTGAGGACACTCGCCCGAAGAGGCGGACCGCGGGAGAAATCTCGATTTACCGTTCAGCCGGTATAGACTGGCGCCGGTTGAGCGAGGAAGTCGTGCAGAATCTCGTAGGCCATCAAATAATTCTTCTGCTGAAAGCTGGCGTGGGAAATGCCGGCCATGACCTTGAATTGTTTGTCGGGGTTGGGCAGCAGCCGGAAAAAATCCAGCAGATCGTCCATCGAGGCGATGCCGTCCCACTGGCCGCGCATGATCAGCGTCGGCATGGTCAGTTTTTCCGGGTCGACCACCGGCAGGTTTTCGCACATATCGACGTAGGTGCCATTGGGTATCGAATCGTCCAGCGCGCAAATCGCCGCGGCGAAGGCTTCAACGACGCTGTCCTCGGCGCAGCCCGGATGATCGCGCGAAAAGATCGAGCGCACAAAATCGAGATCGATCGGCCGCCGGTTCTGCGCCTTGAATTCGGGCAATTTCTTGCGCCGGTTCTCCAACGTCGGGCTGCCGGCGCCGGTCCACACCATGGCGTCGAGCACTAACCGGGCGACCCGGTCAGGGTTGCGCTGGGCGAACAGGCCGGCGCGCAGCGCACCCGACGAAATACCGTACATGTGAACCTTATCGATACCGCGGGCCGCGCAGATATAGTCGCACGCGGCCGCCAGATCGTCAGCGCCGTTGGAGATATCGAAGTTCGAATCCCGGTCCTTATCGGAGCGGCCGTAACCTTCCATGTCGACGCACCACGTGTCGAATCC
Organism: Alphaproteobacteria bacterium; assembly: GCA_041633145.1. Classification (GTDB taxonomy): domain Bacteria; phylum Pseudomonadota; class Alphaproteobacteria; order UBA6615; family UBA6615; genus JBFKGW01. The sequence continues at coordinate 702 of JBFKGW010000112.1, read as the reverse complement.
CTGTACCGCGAACCAGTCCATCGCCGAAGAAAAGGGGCGGCCCTCGACGTGCAGGTCGAAGGTCGGCTGCGAGGCCATGGACGATCCATGCACGAAGAGGATCGTGCCTTTGGGCGCGCGCGGCGCCCCGACGTGCTTTTCCCAAAGAAACAGCTTTACGTCGTTCTTCTTGGTCCAGTGCTCCGAGCCGACGACATCCGCCTCGCGCGCCATAGCTTCCATCTCGCGTCCCTTTCGCTTGCCGCCCGTTCGCTTCGTTAGGCGGTCATCTCGAGAATATCGAGGCCGCGATTGCGGTCCAGAAGGTAGATCAGGCCCCGTTCGTCGACATCGACATCGTTGCTTTGCGGGCTTGGTTGGTCCCCCAGCGGCTCGGGAATGTAGAAGGCGGCTTCGCGCGGCGCGAAGGGATCGGCCACGTCGACAACCCGCAGCCCGCCGGCGAACCAGGTGGCGTAGACAAGGGTCGAGTCCAGCTTCTCCCGGAACTGGTGGGCGCCGAAACGGCCGGGCGCACGGGCCCAGGGCGAATCGAGCTCGCCGACATCGAAGGCGGACAGCGCCTGGATTTTGTCGAAATCGGTCACATCGAACACCCACAGGAAGGCGTGCAGGCGACCGGGCGTGTGCTCGTGCTCCTCGTCCACGGCCACGGCGATCCGCCGCCCGTCTATGCGCCGGTCCAGCGGTAAAATCGTGTGG
>JBFKGW010000111.1:0-7448 GCA_041633145.1 Alphaproteobacteria bacterium | reverse complement strand
GCGCCAGCACCTGGTTGGTGAACGAGGCGCTCATGACAAAGCTCGGATGCCCGGTCGCGCAACCCAGGTTTACCAGCCGCCCCTCGGCCAGCAGGATGATACGCTTGCCATCGGGGAACTCGATCTCATCGACCTGCGGTTTGACGTTGTGCCACGGATAATTACGCAACGCTTCGACCTGAATTTCGGTGTCGAAATGGCCGATGTTGCAGACGATCGCCCGATCCTTCATATCGCGCATATGGTCGATGGTGATGACGTCGACATTGCCGGTAGCGGTCACGAATATGTCAGCCTGCGATGCTGCTTCGTCGGTCGTCACGACCTCGTAGCCCTCCATCGCCGCCTGCAGTGCGCAAATCGGGTCGACCTCGGTTACCATGACCCGGCAGCCGGCGTTGCGCAGGCTCGCCGCTGAGCCCTTGCCGACGTCGCCGAAGCCGCACACCAACGCCACTTTGCCGGCCATCATCACATCGGTCGCCCGGCGGATGCCGTCGACCAGGCTCTCGCGACAGCCATACAGATTGTCGAACTTCGATTTGGTCACGCTGTCGTTGACGTTGAACGCGGGCACCTTTAACGAGCCGTCGCGCGCCATTTCGTGCAGGCGGTGCACGCCGGTCGTGGTCTCCTCGCTCAGACCGCGGACGTCTTCCAGCAGCTCGGGATATTTTTCGTGCATCACGGCGGTCAAATCGCCGCCATCGTCGAGGATCATATTCGGCCGCCAGCCGTTCGGGCCCTCGATGGTCTGATCGATACACCACCAGAATTCTTCGTCGGTCTCACCCTTCCAGGCAAACACCGGTACGCCGGCCGCGGCGACGGCCGCCGCCGCTTGGTCTTGCGTCGAGAAGATGTTGCACGACGACCAACGGACCTCGGCGCCCAATTCGATCAATGTCTCGATCAACACCGCTGTCTGGATCGTCATGTGCAAACAGCCGGCGATCCGCGCGTTTGCCAGCGGTTTGGCCGCGCCATATTCCTCGCGCACAGCCATCAGTCCGGGCATTTCGGTCTCGGCGATGGCAACTTCCTTGCGCCCCCACTCGGCAAGCGATATGTCGGCTACCTTGTAATCGCCACCTGCGGCGGCATCGGCAACGGCGGTCATTCATTTACTCCAGAAAAGGTTGGGGCGAACCTGCGTGCGACGCGCCGGTTCGTCTTTGCCGGCGTCTTACCAGACAGGCCGCCAAGCGACAACAGCGCGTTCAAGCTTCGGCTCCGCCCTCGTCGAACCCGGCGGCTACCAGCTCCGCCAGGCCAATGGTGGCGGCCTCGGCTTCAGGCCCCCGCGCGCGCAGCTCGATTTCGCAGCCTTGAGCCGCCGCCAGCATTAGTAGCCCCATGATCGACGTGGCGGGTACTTCTACGCCGTCTTTGACGACGACGATTTCGGCGTCGAATTGCTCCGCCAGTTTCACAAACCGGGCAGCGGCGCGTGCATGCAGCCCGCGCTGGTTAACGATCGCAACGCGCCGATGCACCACTTCGTCCCCCCGTGGCGCCATTACTTGTCTTTTTGCAAAAGTGTCGAGGCTACGTTGATGTATTTCCGCCCGGCGTCCTGCGCCTCGGCGACCAGGTCGGCGAGCGGCTTCTCGTCGCGCCCACTGGCCAGTTTAATCAGCATCGGCAGATTGACCCCGGCGATCACCTCGATGCCGCCGGTCTCCTTGCGCCCGGCGACGGTTTCCATAACCGAAATCGCCAAATTTGACGGTGTACCGCCGAACATGTCGGTTAAGACGACGACTCCGTCGCCATCGCTAACCTGCGCTACGGCGTCGAGAATGTCCTGGCGGCGCGCCTCCATATCATCATCGGGTCCGATCGAAATGGCGACCGCACCGGCCTGTTTGCCGACGACATGTTCGAGCGCGGCGAGGAACTCGTTGGCCAACCGGCCGTGGGTGACCAACACCAAACCGATCATGGGCTGTCCTCCCCTTCGGTTTCCGGGATGTCCGGGCTACTTGGCTCTTCATCCAGTAATTCGCGGTGGCGCACGTCGACCCGCAAAGCCCGCTTGCCCAACCAGCTACCGAGTTTTTCGGCGATGTAAACCGAGCGGTGGCGGCCGCCGGTGCAGCCAATTGCGATGGTAAGGTAGCTTTTGCCCTCTTCCTGGAAACGCGGCAGCAGCAGCGCCAGTAAATCGGTCAAACGTTCGAAAAACGCGCCGAAGTCATTGTCACTTTCGATGTAGGCGCCGACCGACTGGTCGCGGCCGGTCAACGGCTGGAGCTCGGGCACGTAGTGGGGGTTGCGCAAGAACCGGGAGTCGAACACCAAATCGGCATCGCGCGGTACGCCATTGCGGTAGGCGAACGAGATAATCTGTACGTGCGGCGCGGCAGCCCCCGCATTGGCCAGCTGGCTGCGCAGCGCGCGGGCCAATTCGTGGATATTGGTGTGGCTGGTATCGATGACGATGTCGGCAGCTTCGCGCAATGGTGCCAGCAGGCGCCGCTCGGCGATAATACCGTCGGCCAACGGCCGGTCGCTGGCCATCGGATGAACCCGGCGGGTCTCGGTATAGCGGCGCTGCAAGACATCGGTATCGCAATCGAGAAACAGGATATCGATCGGTATAGAGGTTCGTTGGCGCAACTGAGCGACAGTTTCGGCGAAGGCTACGGCGTCGAAGTCGCGGGTGCGAATGTCGATCCCGACCGCCAGTCCGCGGCCCGCCGCCGGCCCTTGGCCGACCAGGGTCGCCATCAGGCGCAGCGGCAAGTTATCGACCGCTTCGCTGCCCAAATCCTCGAGCACCTTGAGCGCCGTCGTGCGGCCGGCACCGGACATTCCGGTCACCAGGATGACCCGGTCCGCCAACCCGCCTGGTGCGCTGGTTTCGTCGCCATTGACTGCCGATACGTCCTCGTTCATGACAAAGCCAACTTATCGAGCGCGCCGAATGTGCCGCACGCAACAGTCTTGACGGCAAGCCGCAGCTTGGCGGTTGCCGAGGCTTCGAACGGCGCGATGCGTATCATCGCCACCTCGACCCCCGCCAGCGTAACGGATTGCGGCTCCGGCAGCCGCTCGATGTCCGCTGCTAACGCCAGGTCCGCGACTAAGACGAGCGGAGCGTGGTCAACCGACGGCACCGTGACCAGCCCAAGTCCGCGCACCTCCAGGTGGCCGGCGATACGCGCCGGCGCGCGCACCGATACGGTCCCGTCGTCGACGCACAACTTGGTTTGATCATCGGCGATGAGGCGGGCACCCTCGTCGATCAAGCGCAACGCCAGATCCGATTTGCCGCTACCCGACGGCCCGCGCAGCAAAACGCCGGCCCAGCCACCCTCGACCGGCAGCGCGACCGCCGTGGCGTGGATTAGGACTGGCTGGCGCTGCCCCATAGGTTGGCTACGCGGCAGCTGCCGGCACTTCCAAACCGAGGATGCGCGCCGCGTTGCCGCCAATGATGGCGGCCTTCTCGTCGTCGCTCAGCCAGTCGTAGCTGAGCACGTTCTGCACCGGCTTTTCGTGCCCCATGTCGAAACAATAGTCGCTGCCGAGTAGGACGCGATCCGGGCCAACCAAATCGGTCAGGTACTTCATAACGTAGTTGGCGTGGCCGATCGTGTCATAGGTGAAGCGCCGCAGGTAGGTCGACGGCGCGTTTTGCAAATGCTCGCACTCCTTGCGCACCGTCCAGCCGTGGTCGATGCGTCCGATTAGAATCGGGAAGGTGCCACCGGCGTGTGGCAGGCACACCTCCAGCTCGGGATACTTATCGAGGATGCCGCCAAAGATCAGGAATGTCGCCGCAACCGCCGTATCCGTCGGATTCCCGATGGTATTGATGGTGTGATAGTCGCTCAAGCGGTCGGCGCCGAGCACGTTTCCGGGGTGCAGGAAAATCGGCAGATTTAGCTCGTTGATCTTGTCGAAAATCGGCAAAAACCGCGGATTGTCGAGATTATGCCCGGCGATATTGGTGCACATATAAACGCCGCGCATGCCAGGCAGGTTCGCCGCCCGCTCGAGTTCAGCCACCGCGTCGTCGGCGTTGAGCATCGGCAAGGTCAAAAGGCCGACGAAACGGTCGGGGCGCGCAACGTGGAATTCCGACGTACCGTCGTTATAGGCCTGGGCGAGATCGAGATTGAGGCTGTCGTCCGGGAAATTGCACATCGGATTGGTCAGCGACAGCGCGTGGACATCGGTCTCCTGGCGGTCGGCACCTTCGACGCGCGCCTCGATATCGTAGTAGCTGGGGTCGATCGGACCCGCTCTGCGCTTGCCGCCGACCGAAATCCAGATCACCCCGTCGTCGCCGCGCTCGACCGCAGCATCCACCGTATGACCGTGCTTTTCGATGACATCGATATAACCACGGGTAAAGAAATGTGCGTGGATGTCGACCGAGTACATGTGTGTTTCTCCGTTTATTGATTTGCGGTGTCGTTTTCCAGTGCCAGTAACGGTTCCGCCGCCAGCTTGCTTGCGTATCCTACCCAATTACCCGGCCAGTCAATACCGTTCGGCGCCCTCGCGCGGCGTGCCACCGGACGGGCGGCGGTAACCCTACCCTTCCTTGCTGACTTATATAAGACTGGATACGATCCGGCTACGCGTGTAGAGCTAGCCGCGCGGCGACCGACCGGCGCTACAGCAAGCCAAGTAAGCGGGGAGAGACCATGGCGAGTGAACGCAATGAGATCGGGCTGGCGATAGTCGGCTGCGGCACGATCGGGCGCATCCGCGCCGAGATTGCGCGCGACTATCCCGGCGTCGGCTGGCTCGGCCTGTGCGACATCAAGGAAGATCTCGGCAAGAAACTCGCCGAAGACGCCAACGCCGATTTCTTCACCACCAACTATGAAGAGCTGGTCAAGCGGCCCGAGGTCAACGCGGTCATCATCTCGACCGACGAAAACCACCATATGATGCCGACACTGGCCGCGGTCGAGCAGGGGCACAAGCTGTTCATCGAGAAACCGCTGGCGACAGACGTTAAGGAATCGCAGCGGGTGCTTGACGCCATCGAGGCCGCCGGGGTCGACGCCGTGGTCGGCTACACCAACCGCTTCCGCCGCCGCTTCCTGGCTATCAAGGAGCGGCTCAACACCGGACAAATCGGCCAAGTCACCGGCGTCGTCACCCGCGCGATCATGAACCGCATGGTGCCCATCGCCACTGTGCAGCGGACCAACCAGCGGGAGAATTTGACTCCGATGGTGGTGTCGGGCACGCACGCGCTCGATATGTCGATGTGGCTGATGGAAGGCAAAACGCCGGTCTCGATCTATGCCCGCTCCAACGATCTGGCGTTGTCGCAATATGGCACCAAGGATTCGACCTTTGGTGTGTTCATGATGGACGACGGCACCATGTTCTCGATGAACATCAGCTGGGCCGCGCCGGTGGTGTGGCCGGGCGCGGTGTATGGGCTGGAAATCGGCATCATCGGCAACAAGGGGGTGATCGATATCGAAGACACCCACCGGGATTTGATTCTCGCCACAGAGGTTCCGCAGGGCGGCGGCTACGTGCCCGATGGCTTCACCCCGGAGTACCAGCGTCACGTCGATTTCCTCACCAGCTATCCCGCCGGCGATATCCACGACGGTCAGTTCTGGGGGCCGATGCGCGAGGAAACCAACTCGTGGTACCAGCGCCTCTATACCGGCATGAAAACGCCCCACGCGACCGCCGCCGACGGCCACCGCAACCTCTTGCTCACCATGGCCATGGATCTATCGTCCGCCCGGGAGGAAGAACTGAAACTACCCCTCGATCTCGACGAATATTACCGCTAAGCCGAGGTTTTCGGCCGATAACAACGCACGATGGCGAAAACGATCACCAAGAAAGCGGTTGCCAAGAAACCACAGCGTGCGCGCCAGCGCGGTGCGGGCACGGCAAAGCCGCTCTACGCCCAGGTCGAGGAGACCATTCGCCAACGCCTGATCGACAATTTCTGGAAGCCGGGCGACGCGCTGCCCAGCGAATTCCAGCTCGCCGAAGAGCTCGGCGTCAGCCAGGGCACCGTGCGCAAGGCACTAAACGATATGGTGGCGGAAAATCTCCTGGTGCGCCGGCAAGGCCGCGGCACCTTCGTGTCCGAACACACCGAGCGCCGGGCGCTGTTCCTGTTCTTCAATCTGGTCGGCGAAGACGGCTCGCGTACCATGCCGGTCAGCCGCGTCATCGCCTGCGAGCACCGCAAGGCCACCGCCGAAGAACGCGCGCGCCTCGAGCTCACCGCCGGCACCCAGGTGGTGACTGTGCGGCGCGTGCGCGCGCTGCACGGCGAGCCGGCGATCGTCGATCAGGTGACGGTATCGCAGACGCTGTTTCCCAATCTCGGTGGCGACGTCAAGCTGCCGGAGAACCTCTATCGCTTCTATCAGGGCGAATACGGCATCACCATTGCCAAGGCCCAGGAGCGGGTGCGCGCGGTCGCCGCCACGCCTGCGGAAGCCCATTTGCTCGGCCTGGAAGCCGGCGCGCCGCTGCTCGAGATCGACCGCATTTCGCGCACTCTCGACGCGCGCCCGGTCGAATGGCGGGTCAGCCGGTGCAACACCAGCCACCACGCCTACGTTGCCGAACGCGGCTAGCCCGCCTCAGCAACGATTTTACGAACCCCAGAGGGATGCGGAATTTGTCATTGGTTATTTATCTGACTAAAGTCAGAGAATGGAGTCTGATCGGGTAAATCGGGTTAGGAGCTTCAACCGCACCGTCACCAAGCGGATCGGCGCGCTCAACGACAGCTTTCTCGATCGCGGCCGCCCGTTGGGCGAGGCCCGGCTGCTTTATGAGATCGGCCGCGCCGGCGCCGAGGTGCGCGAATTGCGCGCGCGATTGGGGCTCGACTCCGGCTATGCCAGCCGGCTGTTACGTTCGCTCGAAAAACAGGGACTGGTGACCGGACAAGCGGCGGCAAACGATGGCCGGGTGCGCCGGGTCACGCTGACCCGCAAAGGGCAGCGCGAAGTGGCCGAACTCGACCGCCGCTCTGATGCGTTCGCGCAGTCCGTGCTGGCGCCGCTCAACCAGGCCCAGCAGGACCGCCTGCTCGCGGCGATGGGCGAGGTGGCGCGGCTCATGCAGGCATCCGCGGTGCGCCTGGAGACCGAACCACCCAACAGTGCCGATGCACGGTATTGCCTCGACTCATATTTCCGAGACATCGGCGGCCGCTTCGATGCCGGTTTCGATCCGGCAAAGAGCATCGTCGCAACGGCCGACGAGCTGGTCCCTCCGTCCGGCGCGCTGGTCGTCGCCCGCCTGGACGGCCGGCCGATCGGCTGTGGCGTGCTCAGAGCGAAGGGCGGCGGTATTGGCGAGATCAAGCACGTGTGGGTCGACAGCGCGACGCGCGGCCTCGGTGTCGGCCGGCGCATCCTCGAGCAGCTGGAGGCGCTGGCGGGCGAATTCGGCCTGCGCACGCTTCGCCTCGATACCAACCGGGCGCT
>JBFKGW010000110.1:0-7448 GCA_041633145.1 Alphaproteobacteria bacterium | reverse complement strand
GTCTCCAATGTCGCCAGCGGATCAAAGGCTTCCGAGGGATAGATCATCGCCGCGCCGTGGGTCATGCACGCCAGATTACCGATCACCATGCCGAAGCAGTGGTAGAGCGGCACCGGAATGCACAGGCGGTCGGCCTCGGTGAGGGCGAATTTCTCGCCAATCGAGTTGCCGTTGTTCAAGATATTGTGGTGGGTGAGCGTGGCGCCCTTCGGCGAGCCGGTGGTGCCGCTGGTGAACTGGATGTTGATGGGGTCGTCGAACTGCAGCGTGCCGGCCAGCGCTTCGACGGCGTTATGACCGGTATCGGCGCCCAGCGTTACGATCTCGTCGAAGGCGTACATGCCCGCAACTTCGCCGCCGCCGATCTGAATGACGCAGCGCAGGTGCGGTAGTTTTTCCGCGTGCAGGTCGCCGGGTGCGGTGGCGTCGATTTCCGGCGCCAGGTCGCGGATCATGCCGACATAGTCGCTGGTCTTGAATGCGGCCGCGGTGATGAGCGCCTTGCACTCGACTTTGTTGAGGGCGAATTCCAGCTCGGCCAGCCGGTAGGCGGGATTGATATTGACCAGGATCAGGCCGGCCTTGGCGGTGGCGAATTGGGTGACCACCCATTCCATATTGTTGGGCGACCAGATGCCGATGCGCTCGCCCGGCGCAAGGCCCAGCGCGATCAGACCGGCGGCGAAATCGTCGACCCGTTGCTTGAGCTCGGCCCAGGTCCAGCGGATGTTTTGGTGGCGCACCACCAGCGCATCGCGGTTGTGCCAGCGCGCCACCGCCTTGTCGAAGTGGGCGCCGATGGTCTCGCCGATCAGCGCGGTTTCGGACGCGCCGTGCACATAGCTTTGCGTCAATTCAGCCATGGTCTCCTCTCACCGACAGATCGGCTGCGTCTATGATCCCCGCAAGCCCAACCCATGACAAGTCATTGGCGGCGGCGGTCAAGCGGCGTAAAACCGTGGCCGAAAACAAAACACTGCGGTCCAGGCGCAGCAAACCAAACGGGGGACACAAACATGTTTGAATATTTTCCGGACAATTATCCCTGGTCGATGGCGGCCTTGCTGACGCTCAATGCCGGCGCGGTGATGTCGGAGGTCGACGAAGCCTGCCGCGAGTTGAAACCGCTGGCCGGCGCCAACGACGATGCTGCCAACGACGCCTGGCACGCCAACTGGTCGAAGATGGGCGAGCGCAACGAACGGCTGGCGCAGGCCGACGCGGCAGCCGGGCATAATCTGAGCGCCGGCGAAAAATATCTACGCGCCGCGGTCTATTTCATGACCGCCGAGCGCATGTGCAAGTCCGACGATCCCAAGCGCATCGAGACCTACAAACGCATGCTCGCCTGTTTTCGCCAAGGCGTCGAGCTGCGCGGCGACACCCTGGAATGGGTCGAGGTGCCCTACAAGGACACGTCGCTGCCGGCGTTGTTCGTGCCGGCGCAGAGCAGCGAGCCGAATCCGCCCTGCCTGATCCACTTCGACGGTCTCGATGTGATGAAGGAGTTCCTCTATCTGTGCCGGGTGCCGCACGAGTACAACCGCCGCGGCGTGTCGGTGTTGCTGGTCGACCATCCCGGCATCGGCGAGGCGCTGCGGTTGCGCGATTTGAAACTATTCCCCGAGGTCGAGGTGCCGGCCGCCGCTGCCGTCGATTATTTGGAGAGCCGACCCGACATCGACGCCGAGCGCATCGGCATCGCCGGCATCAGCCTGGGCGGCTATTACGCGCCGCGCGCCGCCGGCTTCGAGCACCGGCTCAAATGCTGCGTCGCCTGGGGGGCGATTTGGGATTACGGCCCGATCACCGAGGGGCGGCTCAGCGGTTCCGGCACCGCGCTGTCGGTGTCGCACTGGGAAGAGCACATGAACTGGGTGTTTGGCACCAATTCAACCGACGAAATCCTCGACGTCACCCGGCGCATGACGCTCGCCGACGCGGTGCCCAACATCCAGTGCCCGCTATTGGTCGTGCACGGCGCCGGCGACCGCCAGATCCCGCTTGAGATGGCGCGGAACACCGTCGACAACGCCACCGCGAGTCCGCGCGCCGACCTCAAGGTGTTCGGCCCTGAAGACGGCGGCGTCGAGCACTGCCAGTGCGACAACGGCAAGATAGCGGTCGAGTACATGACCGACTGGGTCGCCGAGGTGCTGGCGGCGCGGCCCGCATAACCCGATACCTCATCGGCGGCGCGTTTTCGTCCGCGCTGAACCGAAAATATCCGCGTTATTTCATTGGCTTAACCAACCGGATGGCGTCGATTGATTAATCGTTAATCGATGTTTGCTAGCCAGACCGTTTGGAAATCCGCGTTGTCGCTTGCGTTTCCGGTAGAAGTCGCCACCGGACGGTCCGCCAGAGACCGTCCGGCGAGATCGAGTGTCGCCCATGAACTATTTCGGTGCCGACTCCCCCAGTGACACGATTTTGGCCCAGGTGCTGAGATCGAGCCGCGAAGGGTTTTGGTATATCGACACTGCGGGCAAAACGCTCGATGTCAACCAGGCAATGTGCGACATCCTCGGCCAGCCGCGCGAGGATATCCTCGGCCGGTCGATTTTCGACTTCGTCGACGACGCAAATACGCAAATTTGCCAGCGCGAACTAAAGGCGCGCCGTTCCGGTAGGCGCGGCACTTACGAAGTGGCGTTGCGCCGGCCCGACGGCAGCAATGTGCCGTGTTTGAACAATGCGACGCCGGTCTACGACGACGCCGGCCAGCATGTCGCATCGATTGGGCTTTTCACCGACATCTCGGAAATCAAGCGCGTGCAACGGGAGTTAGAGCACGCGCGCGATGAACTGGATCAGCGGGTCCGGGAACGAACGGCGGAACTCGAGCAGGCTAATGAAGCGCTGCAGCGCCAAATCGCCGAGCGCCAGCTAGCCGAGCGCGCGGTCAGCGACAGCGAGGGCCGCTACCAGCAAATCGCCGAGATGTCGCCCGACGGCATGTTCGTCCATGTCGACGAGAAGATCGTGTTCGCCAATGGCAGCCTGGCGCGCATTCTCGGCTATGACTCGCCGGCCGATCTCATCGGCAAGACTGGGATCGATCTGGTTGCGCCGGCGTACCGGGCCGAAATCATGCAGCGCAGAGCTCAGGCGCTGTCCGGGAAAAACCTTGCAATACGCACCGCCGATTTTCTGCGTGCCGACGGTTCCACGGTCGCGGTCGAGCGCACCGGCGCGCGCGTATCCTGGGAAGGCAAGACGGCCTTTCTCATCCTCATTCGCGACGTCACCGAGCGCAAACAGATCGAAGATGACCTCAAGGCCAGCCGCGATCAGCTACACTTGATCACCGACAATTTGCCGGTCTGGATCGCCTATACCGATGCCGAGCAGCGCTACCAGTTCGCCAACAAAACATGCCGCGACTGGAATGCCGTGACGGCCGAGCAAATCATTGGGGTGCGGGTACCCGACTTGCTCGGCGACGATTACACAAGGATCAAACCGCATATCGAGGCAACGCTCGCCGGCGAACACACCAGCTATGTGGAGACGATAACCTATCCAGACGGAGTGGCGCGCACGGTGCGGGTGACCTACGTGCCCCACTTCGGCGCCGGCGGGCGGGTCGATGGATATTTTTCGTTGATCGAGGATATTTCCGAGCTGCGCATGGCCGGCGAGGCGAAGCGCGAGAGCGAGGAGAAATTCCGCGGCATTTTCGAGGATGCCGCCTTCGGCATCGGCTTGATCGGCCGCGACGCTAGGTATTTGGAGGTTAATGACGCGTTCGCCGAGATATACGGCTACGAGCGCGAAGAAATGATCGGCGCCAGTTTGGACCAGTTGACGGCGCCAGAGGATATCGAGACCACCCGGACGGTGTTCGGTTCGATGGTGTCCGGCGAGCGGGAGATCGTCCGCCGTGAAAAGACCTACTTGCGCAAGAACGGCGAGCCGTTTCAAGCGCAACTGGTGTCCAAGGCGGTCCATGACAGCAACGGCGCGTTCAAGTTTGCCATTACGCTGATCGAAGACATCACCCAGCGTAAGCAGGACGAACAAACGCTGCTGGCGGCCAAGGAAGAGGCCGAGCTGGCCAGCCGGGCGAAATCGGAGTTCCTGGCCAATATGAGCCACGAGCTGCGAACGCCATTGAATTCAATCATTGGCTTTTCCGATCTGCTCACCGACCCGTCGCTCTATGCGCCGGACAACACGGAATCACCCGAGCACGCCGCCCACATCTACCAATCGGGCGAACATCTGCTCGCGCTGATCAACGACATATTGGATCTGTCGAAGATCGAGGCCGGCACCGCCGAACTGCACGAAGAAGATATCGATCTCACCGCCACCATCGAAAGCTGCCTCAACATGGTCGGCGAACGGGCCAAGAACGGCGGTGTCGAACTACGCATCGAGACCGGAGACGGCGCCCTGCCCCGCCTGCGCGCCGATAAGACCCGGATCAAACAGGTGCTGATTAATCTGCTGTCCAACGCCGTCAAATTCACCGAGGCCGGTGGTACGGTCACCGTGCGTGCCCGCCACGACCCGGCGCACGGCTTCACGCTGCAGGTCACCGATACCGGCATCGGCATTGCCGAACAAGATATCCCCCGCGCGCTGGCCCGCTTTCAGCAACTGGAAAGCGCGCTCGACCGCAAGTACGAGGGCACCGGTCTGGGATTACCCTTGGCCAAATCGCTGGTCGAGCAGCATGGCGGCACCCTCGAACTGGAGAGCGAACTGGGCGCCGGCACCACGGTTACCGTGTGCCTACCTCCCGACCGCACCGTCGCGACCAAAGCGCCTTGAAATCCGAGTGACAAGGCGGGCCCCTCGCCGTGGCTGCCGGCAATTTGTTGGGGAAAATGGCGGTGTTGCTCGGTCAGGCCTCGTCGGCCAATTTCAGTAGCTCTGCGGCGAGCGCCCGCGTTTCTTCCGCAGCCGGGCTGGTCGAGCGCATTTCCAGCGCCGTGCTGCCGACACCGAAGCTTTCTGCAAAGGCCACCCGGTTGCCGAGCCGGCCGACCGCCAACGGCGCCGACAAGCCGGTCAAGGCGCCGACAACCTCGCCCGTCAGGCGGGCGCGCGGCGGGACGCGGTTCAACACCATGCGCGCCGCCACGCCCTCTTTCTCGGCCAGCATCAATGTCGCCTCGGTGGCCCATAGATCCGCCGGCGTCGGTTGCACCGGCACCACCACCAAGCTGGCCAATTCCATCGCGGTGCGCGCTTCGCGGTCGGCATGCGGCGGGGTGTCGACGATGACGATGTGGAAGTCGCGCGCCAGGGCGCGGGATTCCCGCCGTGCCCCCCAGCCGCTAGCCGTTTGAAATCGCAGGCCGGTGTTGGCCTCGCCCAAGCGGTCCTCGCGCCGCTCCAACCATTCGCCGAGGCTGCCCTGCGGATCGATGTCGAGCATGGCAACTGTGCGATCTGCCTCGAGAGCCCACGCGACGGCCAAGTGCGCCGATAGAGTTGTCTTTCCCGAGCCGCCCTTCTGCTGTGCGACGGTGACAATACTGCCAGACATACCGTTGCCTTTTCATCATATGCTGCGATGCAAAAGACAGTATTGCGCCGCAACAATTTTGGCGCAAGCGGCAAGGTCGACCGAACCTGGCGGGTCTTAAAAATTTTGAGGACGACGCTCTGAACCTGCCGAACTACCGGCGGCGCGATACACCGCAATACCGCGATTTCATTTGACTCAATCAAGCGTTTGATTAGGGTACGCCCCAAACCGGATGCATAACACGGTTTTGGGGAGGAACAGTGACGGTCGTAGCGGCTGAAAACGCCGATCTCGCGATTGATCCGCGGGGCGAAGCGACACGGACGCGCATTCTCGATTCGGCTGAGTACTTGTTTTCCGAACACGGGATCAATGGCGCGTCGCTGCGCGCCATCGTCGCCCATGCCGGCGTCAACACCGCCGCCGTGCACTACCACTTCGGCTCCAAGCAAGGCCTGCTCGAGGCGGTATTTGCGCGGCGCATCATCCCGATCGCCGAGGAGCGCCTTGCTATGCTCGCCGAGTGCCGCGAGGGCAACGGCCGGCCGTCGCTCTTGCAACAGATCATTGCCGCGTTCCTCGAACCCGGCATGCGCGGCAGCCACGGCGGCGCCACCTTCGCGCGACTGCGCGCGCGCATGGCAGCCGACGCCTCCGAGGAGACCCGCGCGCTGATGGCGAAATATTTCGATCGGTCGAGCGCGCAGTTCCTCGAGGCCTTGGCGGTCGCGTTGCCGCACCTGCCGCCGCGCGATTTGCACTGGCGGTTTCATTTCATGCTCGGGACGATGGTCTATACGATGGCCAATCCGGGGCGCATCCAGGCGCTGACCGGCGACGCTTGCGACCCCTCGGACATGGATGCTTCGCTGGCCTATCTGGTGCCGTTCCTGGCGCAGGGTTTTCAGGCCGACCCGATTCCCGACACCACTACCGACATCAATCCGGTCGTCATGACCGCAACATCCAAGCCAAACGGAGAGAGCTAGGCAATGGCAAATCCAAAAAGCGATATGCGGGTCACCCGCGAGGTGCTCCATGAATACGCCGAGAAGTACAAGAACTGGGGCCGCTGGGGCGACGACGACGAGATCGGCACCCTGAATTTCACCTCGCCAGAAGACATCGTCGGCGCGGCGCAACTGGTGAAGAAGGGTAAGACCATTTCGCTTGGCCTGAACTACGATCAGTTCGGACCGCAGGGCGCCAAGACGCCCTATCCCGCGATGGGCCGGTTTAACCCGATCCATATGATGACGCGCACCGGCACCGACGCCTATTCGGGCGTGCTCGACCATCGCGGCATCCGCGGCGCCGACGATCTGGTGATGATGCCGCTGCAGTGCGGCACCCAGTGGGACGGCCTCGGCCACGTGTTCTTCGAAGACTATATGTGGAACGGCTACGACTGCCGCGAGGTGACCACCGCCGGCGCCCAGAAAGCCGGCATCGAGAAGACCAAGGACAAGATGGTCGGCCGCGGCATCTTTCTCGACATGCCGAAGGTCAAGGGCGTCGAGTACCTCGACGACGGCTACCCGATTACCTGCGCCGATCTCGACGAGGCCTGCGAGAAACTGGGCGTCGAAGTGCGCCAGGGCGACTACGTGGTGCTGCGCACCGGCCAGATGGACCGTTGCCTGGCCGCCGGCAGCTGGGACGGTTACGCCGGGGGCGACGCGCCCGGCTTGGCGTTCGAGACCCTCGACTGGATTTACGAGAACAAAATCGCCGGCTATGCGTCCGACACCTGGGGCAACGAAGTGCGGCCGTGCGAGACCGACGAGAACATCAACCAGCCCTGGCACTGGATCGCCATACCGATCATGGGTCTGACGATGGGCGAGATCTGGTACTTGAAGGATCTCGCCGACGACTGTGCAGAGGACAATGTCTACGAGTTCATGTTCGTCGGGCCGGCGCTGCCGATTACCGGTGCCGTCGGTTCGCCGTGCAATCCGTT
>JBFKGW010000109.1:0-7482 GCA_041633145.1 Alphaproteobacteria bacterium | reverse complement strand
AAGCGATCGTGCGTGACTACCGCCGCGCAATCGCTATCTTTAGGGCTCGTGCAGACCGCCCCGAATGCCGGGACGGTCTTCGAGGTTCGTGGCCGAAAACCACGGATCTCTGCACAACATCCAGGTAGGAGTTGAACATGGCAATAGCACCAACGACCGGTCCTGTAGGGGGCCTCGTTAGCGACGCGGCGCAGCCGCGGCCAGCTACCGCGCCTGTGCCGGATCAGCCAGAGGCCCAATCCACCCAGGCGGAAACACCGAGCCAGTCGGTTACGCCGACCTCGACGGACACTGGTGTGGATCAGGAAGCGCCGCGCGAGCGGAGCGTCGACATAACGGTCTAACCGGTCCGCCCGGCGTCCGCCGGGTTAAACAGCTTCAGATCAATCGCCGCGCGGTCGTTCGCGCGCGCGGTTGACCTTGTTTTGCGCACTGCTCTAGTGTCCGCCCGCATTTCTTTAGCGTGGCGGAATGGGGCAGATGACCGACCTACGTGAATTAGCCGGCGAAGCACGCGCGTGGCCATTCGAGGAAGCGCGCGCCATCGTCAAGCGCTTGGGCGGCGCCGGGACCGAGCAGGCGCCCGACAAGGGCTACGTGCTGTTCGAGACCGGCTACGGGCCGTCCGGCCTGCCCCATATCGGCACCTTCGGCGAAGTTGCGCGCACCACCATGGTGCGCCACGCCTTTTCGACGCTGTCCGATATCCCGACGCGCCTGATCGCCTTTTCCGACGACCTCGACGGCCTGCGCAAGGTGCCCGACAACGTGCCGCAGCAGGACATGCTGGCGGAATATCTCGGCAAGCCGCTCACCGCGGTGCCCGACCCGTTCGGCACCCACGACAGCTTCGGCGCCCACAACAATGCGCGCCTGCAGGCGTTTCTCGATCAGTTCGAATTCGACTACGAGTTTTTCAGTTCGACCGCGTGCTACCGCGATGGCCTGTTCGACGACACGCTGTTGAATATTCTGGCTCATTACGACGCGGTGATGGAGGTCATCCTGCCGACCCTGGGCAAGGAACGGCAGGCAACCTACAGCCCGTTCCTGCCGATCTGTCCGCGCACCGGCATCGTCCTGCAGGTGCCGATGACAGAAATCAAAACCGACACCGGCACCGTGGTTTATCGCGACCCTGAGACCGACGAATTGACCGAAACGCCGGTCACCGGCGGCCACTGCAAGCTGCAGTGGAAGGCCGATTGGGCGATGCGTTGGGTGGCGCTGGCGGTCGACTACGAGATGTCGGGCAAGGACCTGATCGATTCAGTGACCCTGTCGAGCAAGATCTGTCGGATTTTGGGCGCGCGGCCACCGGAGGGGCTCACCTACGAGCTGTTCCTCGACGAGAACGGCGAGAAGATCTCCAAGTCGCGCGGCAACGGCCTGACCATCGAGGAATGGCTGACCTACGGTCCGCCCGAGAGCCTGTCGCAGTTCATGTTCAACAAGCCGAAGACCGCCAAGCGGCTCTATTTCGATGTCATCCCCAAGTCGGTCGACGAATATCTCGGCAACGTGGCGCGCTATCACAAGCAGGAGCCGGCCGATCGCCTGCAGAACTCGGTCTGGCATATCCACGGTGGCGCGGTTCCCGAGATCGGCTTCGATATCTCCTTCGGCGTGCTGCTCAATCTGGCGAGCGCCTGCAACACCGACGATCCGGCGGTGCTGTGGGGCTTCATCAGCCGGCATGCCCCCGACGCGACGCCGGCCGGCGACCCGCTGCTCGACCGCCTGGTCGGTCACGCGCTCGCCTACTACCGCGACTTCGTCAAACCGGCGAAGACCTACCGCGCGCCCGACGAGCGCGAACGGGCGGCGATGGAAGATCTGGCCCAAAAAATTGCCGCGCTGCCGGACGGGGCCGACGCCGAGACCATCCAGGCCGAGGTCTACGCGGTCGGCAAGGCGCACGAGTTCGAGCCGCTGCGCGACTGGTTCAAGGCGCTCTACGAGGTGTTGTTCGGCGAAAGCCAGGGCCCGCGCTTCGGCTCCTTCGCCGCGCTCTACGGCGCGCCCGAGACAGTCACCCTGATCGAGCGGGCGCTGGCCGGCGAAGATTTAAGCGGCGATTAATTCGGCGATATTGGTGGTTCACCGCTTCGAGTGCGCGAAATCCCAGTAGAGGTCGCGGGCGCGGCGGTAGACCGGGCCGGGCTGCAGGTCGCGGTCCTCGTAGCGGATCACCGGCTGCACCTTGCCGTAATTGCCGGTGTTGAAGATCTCGTCGGCCTCGAGCAGCTCCTCGACCCGCACGGTGCGCTCGACCACCTCGATGCCGTCGGCGCGCATCAGCTCGATCAGCCGCTGGCGGGTGATGCCGTTCAAAAACGAACCGTTGGGCACCGGCGTGATGGCGACACCGTCCTTGACGATCCAGATATTCGAGGTGGCGAACTCGGCGATGTGGCCGAGCCCGTCGCGCATTACCGGGTTCTGATAGCCGCGCTGACGCGCTTCGATCAGGGCGCGCGAGCTGTTGGGGTAGTGGCACGACGCCTTGGCGTTGGTCGGCGCGGTTTCCGGGCCGGGCCGGCGGTAGCTGCTCAAACAACAGGAGAAGCCGGCGCCGGTCGGCATTGCCGCTTCGAAGATGGTCAGGGCGAACCTGGTGCTGGCGGGGTCGGGCACCAGAACGTCGAGCGCGGCGTCGGCCCAGAACATCGGCCGGATATAAAGCGCGCTGTCCGGGGCGAACCGCTTGATGCCGTCGAGGGCGATGTCCTCGATTTCGCCGGCGCTCAGCATCGGGTTCATGTTCATGACCAGCGTGGACTCGACCAGCCGCCGGCAGTGGCGGTCGAGGTCCGGCGTCACACCCTCAAACGCGCGGGCGCCGTCGAAGGCAATCGAGCCGAGCCAAATCGCGTGGGAATCGGCGCCGATGAGGGGCACGTTGCCTTCTATCCAATCGCCGTCGACATAAGTTTGTGAAGCCATTGTCTGCGGACATCCTTCGATACTGGTAGCGCTAAGCATAACGTCATGTCCGCGACCGGTACCAGAGTGCTATCCGCCCCTTTACCCGCCCCGGTCCGATACGCATATTGCAGGTATGCCGATCTTGAAAATCGCCCGTATGGGCAACCCCATATTGCACCGCAAGGCCGAGGCTGTCGCCGATCCGACGGCGCCCGACGTGGCCCGCCTGGTCGCCGCCATGATCGAGACCATGGAAGACGCCGACGGTACCGGCCTGGCGGCGCCGCAGGTTCACATGCCGTGGCGGATCGTCGTCTACAAGGTGGGGGCCGAGCGCGCCGAATCCGAGGATGGCGGCGAGGGCGAAATCGAGAGCCTGAGTGTGCCGACCACGGCGATGGTCAATCCGGTGGTCGAGCCGTTGGGCGAGGAGACCAATGTCGGCTTCGAAGCCTGCCTGTCGGTGCCCGAGATGGCGGGCCCGGTGCGCCGCTTCAACCGGGTTCGCGTGACTTACCAGACGCTGGCGGGCGAGACCGTGGAGCGCGAGGCCGAAGGCTTTCACGCGCGGGTCATCCAGCATGAATGCGACCACTTGGACGGTATTCTCTATCCGATGCGCATCGAGGACATGTCGCAGTTCGGCTTCGTCGACGAGCTGGGCAAACGCCAGCGAGCCCCGGTCCCGCACGACGAAGAAGACGAGGTGAGCGATGCCGCGGCAGACGACTAAGAAACTGGCGGCCGAGCGTCGAGCCATCCTGGAGAAGACGCTCGATCATGTACCGTTCGACGGCTGGACCGAGCGGTCGTTGCGCCAGGGTGCCGCCGATGCAGGTTTCGACGACGCCGTTTTGCGCCGCGCGTTCCCTGGTGGGCCGGCGGATGCGATCGAATTTTGGAGCACCCAAACCGACCGGGACATGGCCGCCGCGTTGGCCAAACAAGACATCACCGAGCTCAAGATCCGCGAGCGGATTGCCGCGGCGGTACGCTGGCGCTTGGAAGCGTCCGCACCGCATCGCGAAGCGGTGCGCCGGTCGCTGAGCTATCTGGGGCAGCCCCAGCACGCGGGGCTTGGCCTTAGATGCTTGTATCGGACGGTCGACGAGATGTGGCACGCCGCAGGCGACACCGCGACCGATTTCAATTTTTATACCAAGCGCGGTCTGCTCGCTGGCGTCTACACCAGCACGTTGCTGTTCTGGCTCGATGACCAGTCGGAAGATCACGAAGCGACCTGGACGTTTCTCGACCGCCGCATTGCCGATGCCTTGCGCATTCCCAAAGTTACTGGCCGATTACGGCAGATCCCGAAGATAATTCCCCGTCCGGGCCGGTTTGCGCGGCGGGTGCGCGAGGAACTGCGCGAGGGCGATCGCGGCTAGCGCGGCAGCCAATCTAAAAAGCGATTCTATTCTAGGGGATTAGATCGGCTTCCCAGCGTTCGGCAATCGCCGGCGTTTTGCCGTGCAGCAGCGCAGCGAATGCCTCGAGGGCGGCGCGCGCGCTGCCGATGGGATAACCGAAGGCGTCCCAATTGTCGTGGCCCTCGCCGTCGTAAAGCGGAATCACATGGTCGAAATATGGCGCCACCCGCATCTCGGCGATGGCGCTGGCCGCCCGCCGTTCGATATCGTCGCGCACCCTCTGGGAAAGCTCTAGGCCTTGCCGCTCGGTGCGGTGCAGCAGCTTGCGCCGTTGGAGTTCGGTGACAAAGCGCGCCAGATCGACTCGCCGCGCAGGATCTTTGAGATAGCGGATCTCTTCGCGCGACAGCGGTGACAAAAAAACCGATAGCGTCTCGAATTGCGCCAGCACGCCGGCGGCTTGCAGCTTTAAGGGGATCGCCTGATTGCCCTCGAAGAAGGCAACGACCCCGTCGTCGACGATGCGCTGGATCGAGGCGATCTCGAGCGCCTGCAGGTCGGCGCGCACTTCGATCACGATGAAGTCCGGGTCGTCGCGCAGGGCCTCGATTTCCGCGCGCGGCCGGAAGTGATAGGCGACACCGTCTTGCTCGCCGGGCCGCGGATCCCGGTCGTTATAAAGAACAAGCGGTTTCAGCGTCTGCGCGAGCTCGGGATAGAACCGGCGCAGGGCGGCGAACAACGGGCTCTTGCCGATGCAGGACGGTCCGCTCAGAACGACGAAATTTGGCATTTCGATGGAAATATCCCGTTGTTGCGACGGCGCACGCTAATCTCTGCTTCATCGAGACTCAGCTTAGCGTCTCGCTTTCGGGCCTGTCACCCGGCGGCGTCAGGGGATCGTCAACGAACGGTTTGTTTTACCAGGCGCAAGGGTTGCGGCGGGGGGCGCTGGGCGCTTGCTGGCAGCGTCGACTCTCGTGACCGGCTCGAAAAGCACGTGACCGGCAAGCGGAACACGCGACCTGCTGGATCGGACCATTCCTGGGCCAACCATTCCATGCCGGCGGTCAGGTCGATGCGGATGCTGTCGCAGCAGTGCGCGTCGGCAATTTCGAACAATTCCTGCAGCAGGCTGCGTGCCGCCTGTTGACCCGCCGGCAAGGCCGGTACGATGACATCGCGCACTGCCATGGATTTGCGGCCGAACAAGCCGGGCAACACATCGTAGCTCAACAGACCGCGCAGGTAGCCGCCGTGTTCGGCGACGATGATGCCACGATGGCTCTCTTCGATCGGCTTCAGCGCAAAATAGGAGCGCGCATAATCGCGCCACGCGTCCAACGTGAGATCCTCGCGTAACTCGCGCACCAATGGAAACGCCTGTTCGATTTTGTCGGCGCCCAGGCGCAAAGAGGTAAATTCGGCTGATCTACAAATGCGAAACATCTTGATAAGATGCGAGCAGATGCCACAAAAATAATTGATGTATCGCAAATTAGCTGCATGAACGTTCGTTTTGCATGATGTAAACTCCCGTCTCACCTTGGCTTCGTGGTTCGGAGGAGTTTTTTGGTCGAAAAAACCGACACTAATTCGCGCCGCGCTGCAAGGACGCCGCGTACGTGCCGGGAATGTGATGTGCGCCATCGCGCGCTTTGTGCTGCGGTCGAATTCGTGCGCCTGGGCGAGCTAGAGCAGATTGTCGCGCATCGCTTCTTCGACCCAAACCAAACCATATTCGAAGAGGGTGAGCCCGCCGACTACGCATACAACGTCGCCGAAGGCCATGTTCGGGTCTACAAACTGCTGCCGGACGGCCGGCGGCAGATTACCGGTTTTTTGGGGCCCGGCGATTTTCTCGGTCTTTTCCGCCATGACACCTATGCCTACGGCGCCGAGGCAATCGATGATGTCGAGTTGTGCTGCATCGGCCACATCGACCTCGAGCGCCTGATGATCAAAATGCCCGAGGTGCGAGACCGGCTGCTCGAAATGAGCCGCGACGAACTGTCGGCGGCGCAAGAGCAAATGCTGTTGCTGGGCCGCAAGTCGGCGCGCGAAAAGCTACTGTCGTTTCTGCTGTTTAAAGTACAGCACGATTGCGGACCCGATGCGGCGCGGTCGGCGACGCTCGATCTGCCGATGTCGCGTAGCGACATCGCGGACTTCCTCGGCCTGACCATCGAGACTGTGAGCCGAACCTTCTCGGATTTACGAAAACAGAACCTGATCGACTTACCGACCGCTCAGCACGTCGCGATCCCCGATTTGGAAGCATTAGAAGCGGCTGCCAACACCGACTAAGACCGCTTCGGATATTGATCTACGGCAACCGATCGCGCGCGCCGCCGCGCTACGCTTTGTCCATGAAGCTAATGCTGGCCACGTTGATCCTCGCACTTCTGCCCGCCATGGCGTCGGCGAACGATTTCGACACCGGCTGGGTTGCCTACAAGAAAGGCGATTATGAGGCTGTCTTCGAGGCATGGCTTTCGCTTGCGAAAGCAGGTGATGCCCAATCGCAGACGGCTGTCGGCTCGCTTTATTATATCGGTCTCGGCGTCCGCCACGACCACGCCGAAGCGCGCCGATTGTATTTGCTCGCCGCCGAGCAGGGCTTTGCCAGCGCGCTCTTCAACCTGGGCATTTTCTACAGCAACCCCGACGACGAACAGGATCTCGTTGAGGCCTACAAGTGGTTCACCTTGGCGGCCAACAAAGGCATGCAGGAGGGCAATTGGCGCCAGGTCCGGCTGGCCGAAAAGATGACTGCCGCGCAGATCGCCGAAGCCGAAACACGGGCGCGGGCTTGGCTGGACGTGCACCCCCAATAGCCGTCTCGAAACATTCAAGGCCGAGGATGCTATCGACGTTGGCTGCGACGAGGCCTATGTGGCAAAGCAACCGGCGGCACGTTCGACAATAAAAACAACAGGAGGAACTGGCGATGGAAACCCGCGTCGCGCGCATCCATGAGTACGGCGGACCGGAGGTCCTGCAGATCGAGACCGATACGCTGCCCGAACCCGGTCCCGGAGAGGTCGTGCTGCGCCAAGAGGCTGCCGCCATCCACTTCGCCGACACGCTGATGCGTCAGGGCCGCTATTTCCTCAAACCGCCCCTGCCGACGGTGCTGGGTCTGGAAGGTGCCGGCACCGTTGCCGCGGTGGGGCCCGACGTT
>JBFKGW010000108.1:0-7502 GCA_041633145.1 Alphaproteobacteria bacterium | reverse complement strand
GGGAAGCCGCCCCATTTGGCTTCCGGCAGAGCCAGCGTTACGTGGTCGGCGGCGAGGCGAATGTCGCAGGCCAGCGCCAGTTCGCTGGCGCCGGCGCGGATCGAGCCGTTGATCACGGCGACGACGATCTGCGGCAGCGCTTCGATGGCGTCGAACACGGTGTTGGCCAACACCACGGTCTCGAGCACCTCGTCTTTCGACAGGCTGGCGCGGATGACCGGGTTGAGCAGACCATGGGAGAAGAACTCTCCGCCGGCGCCGGTGATCAGTACCGCCTGCACGTCATCGCTATTCCCAAGCGTCTCGGCGATGTCACCGAGCCGCTCTAAATTCGCCCGGGTCAGCCGGTTTTCATCATCGGCCCGGTTGATGGTGACAGTGGCGATCGGTGCGTCAATATCGAAAACGATTTCTTTAGCCTGGTCTCCCGTGGCGCTATCTCCGTCGCTCATGATTAATCCGTCCTACAGTGAATCGTGCGTTGAATCGCAGAACGGCTTGTCGCCGGAACGCTTGCAGCCACACAGCAACACGGTCTCGCTTTTTTCGGCGGTCCACACGATCGGCTTGAACTTGCCGCCGGTGCGGGTATGCGAGCCGTCGCAGAACGGCTGATGGCCGCTTAGTCCGCAAGCGCACCACGCATAGCGATAGGTCGCCTTCAGTTCGATCTCATACGGTTCCGGTTGCGCGATGACCGGTTCGTCGAAAGTTTCGGTGTCGTTCGCCATGGTGTCTCCCTCCTCCGGTGCAAAGCCTAGCGTGGAATGCCGTGACGGCACCATGGCTTTTTGCTACCATCAATAAAATTTAGATATTGCGCGGCGAAGGGAGGACACCGATGACGGCATTGCAAGAATTCAACGCCGATCCGGATGCGATGGTGTTGATGGACACCGCGAGTATGGAATGGCAAGAGACCGACATTCCCGGCGTGTCGCAAAAGCTGCTCGAGCGGGTAATCGATAACGAAAAGGGCCGCGAGACGGCGCTGATCAAGGTCGATCCCGGGACCACATTTCCCCATGACAGCCTGGCCCAGCGCGAGGAAATCTTTGTCCTCGAGGGCGCGCTAAAGGACGAACATGGCGACTACGGCCAATACACCTTCATCCTCAATCCGGCCGGCTTCAAGCATACCTTGTCATCGCCGGATGGCTGCGTGTTCTACCGCAAACTGCGCAACCCGTTCCGCGACGATACCGAGCGTCTGGTGATCGACACCAGCCAGGTCGAATGGCAACCGTTCGGCCACCGTGCCGCCGAAGTGGTTCACTTCTACCGCGATCCGCATGGCATCGAGGTGTCGCGTTTCGGCGAGGTATTCGAGCATCAGCAAATTCCGTCGCACGACCACGCCATGGGCGAGGAAACACTCATCGTCGACGGCGTGCTGAAAGACCAGATGGGCAGCTACCCGGCGGGTACGTGGCTGCGCTTTCCGATCGGGCTCGAGCACGCGCCGTTCACGGAAGAGCGGACCTGCAAGATGTTCATCCGTGAGGGCGATCTGGTCTGGTAAGGCGGACTAAATGAACTGCAGGATCCACAGCGATAGCGCGGGAATGTAGGTGATCAGCATGAGTGCGGCTATCGCCAGGGCGATGAACGGCAGCAATCCCGGATAGAGGCTCGACAGCGGCACGCGGAATACCGCCTGGGCGACAAAAATATTGAAGCCGAACGGCGGCGTGAACGTACCGATGGTCAAGTTCACCACCGCAATGATGCCGAAATGCACCGGATCGACCCCCAGCGCCAATGCAATGGCGGCGAGCAGCGGCGTGAGCACGAGTATTGCAGAGACGGTGTCCAGCACCGTGCCCACGAACAGCAGAAATATGTTGATGACCAGCAACACCACCCAGGCCGGCAAGTCCAGCCCGGCGATCAGGTCGACCGCGCTCTGCGCGGCACCGCTCACCGTCAGCAGCCATGAGTAAACGCCGGCGGCGGCGACAATGATGAACACCTGCGCCGTCAGATAAGCGGAATTTGCCGCGGTGTCGATCAAGCCCCGCAGATCGACTTCGCGGTAGACGACCATGGTGACAAAAATCGCATAGACGCACGCTACACCGGCGGCCTCGGTGGGCGAAAAAATACCAGAGTAGATGCCGCCGAGGATAATCACCGGCGCGCCGAGCGCCCAGATACCGCGCCGTGTCGCCAACAGAAACCGCCGAAACGACAGCTTGTCGGCTTCGCGCACACCGGCGCGTACAGCATGAAAGTAGATGTAGACGCCGAACATCGCGGCGAGCAGGAGGCCGGGGATGATACCAGCGGCGAACAGTTGCACGACCGACGTCTCGGTAGCGAAGCCGTACAGGATCATGGCGATCGACGGCGGAATGATATTGGCGATCGCCCCGGCCGACGTCAGCATGCCGGACGAAAAGCGTTCGCTGTAACCGTCGTCGCGCAGCGGCTGGTAGGTCAGCGTGCCGACCGCCGCAACGGTGGCGGCCGTGGATCCGGAAATCGAGCCGAAGATGGTCGCTGTCCCGAGCGAGGTCAGCGGCAGGCTGCCGCGTACGCCGCCGATCACAGAAGTGACCCAATCGATCAGCCGCTCCGATACACCGCCGCGGCTCATCAGGTCGCCGGCGAAGATGAAAAAAGGCACCGCGAGTAGGGCGAACTTGTCGATCGAGCCGAACTGGACTTGATGCAGCACGGTTAGCGGCGCGTCGACGAAAAACAGTAGCGTGACCGCCGATGTCGTTAGCAAAACCAAAAAAATGGGAAACCCGAGTATCAGCAAAAACACCGGTAGGCCGACCATTACCCATGCCATGGCGCGTGCCTCAGAACTTGCCGGACAGGTGGGACCCGATCCTGGCGATAATCGCCAGCACCATCAGGGCAAATCCGATAAGCAGGGCGGCATGGGGAATAACCAGCGGGATGCTGGCCGTAATACTTACCATGCCCGTGCGCCGGAACGCCGCGACCACCTCGAACGACTGGGTCACCACCAGCGCGCAGAAAATTACGAAGCAGGCGATCATGGCGGCGTTGATGATTTGCTTCCACGGGCTGGGGATGCGCGTCGACAGCAAATCCATTTTGAGATGGGCGCCCTGATAGGTCACCGCCGCCACCGCGATGGAAACGAACCAGATAACGAGAAACACCAGTATTTCTTCCGCCCAAAAGATCGCCGAGCTGAACAGATGGCGGCTGACGACGTTGGCGAAGTTGATCGCGATGCCGCCGAGAATGAGTGCCGCGATCAGCGCGCGCGGCAGCGTGACAAAGATCGTTTGGCCGAGATCCGCTTTTGGCCGGCTAGCTGTGGCAGGCTCCGGTGTGCTGGTCTCGTCGTCCGGCATCGCGGCAGCTCTTGGTTGGTATCAGGCGCGGCTCAGTATCTCACCACAGGCGCGGCGGTGGATCGAGGGCAAAGATACCCCGGCCCTCGAGAGGGCCGGGGTCAGCAACGAACGCATCGGGAAGGGTACGATGCTTAGTATTTGGCTGCTGTCGAGCGGACCTTTTTGTAGAACGCGTTCAGCGCGGGATCGTCCTTGGTGACATCTTCGCCGACGCTCGCCAGCGAGCTGCGAACCTTGGCCAGATCCTCTTCGGGCAGGCTGATCAGCTCACCACCCTCCGCTTTCCATCGTTCGACCATAGCTATCTCGCTGGTGTCGGAGAACTCGGTGGTGCGCGCCTGCAAACCGACCCCTGCGTCGAGCACGACTTTTTGCAAATCGGCGGGAAGTTTGTCGAACCAAGTCTTGCTCACCAGGCCGGCCGATAGGATCATCGTGTCGTTGGTCTGGGTGAGAACCTTGCCGACCTGATTAAATTTGAAGACCACGTAAACGACGGTGCCGCTCATGGTGCCGTCGATCGTGCCGCGCTGCAGTCCCGGCACCACTTCGTTGAGCGGCATCGGCAC
This sequence comes from Alphaproteobacteria bacterium, assembly GCA_041633145.1. Lineage (GTDB taxonomy): Bacteria > Pseudomonadota > Alphaproteobacteria > UBA6615 > UBA6615 > JBFKGW01. The sequence goes on along the minus strand of JBFKGW010000108.1, from coordinate 3,592 downwards.
GGCTGTCGCTCCGAAGCGCTTCATCTTCTCGCGCTCTGCGGCAGTGGCGTTGACGCGCAGTTTCAGACCCTTGAAATCGTCTAGACGGCGGATCGGCTCTTTGCCGAAATAGTGCGCCGTGGAGTGCGGGAAAACCGAGATCGTCACCACGTTCTTGTCGGCGCCGATCGAGCGGATTTCTTTGTTTAGATCGCTATCGAGTAACGCCTTGGCGGCGTTGGTCTTGTCCTTGAACAGCACCGGGATACTGAAGACGCCGAATTTCGGGTCGATGCCGGCGTAGAAATCCATCGGCGCGACGACCGATTCAAGCGTGCCAAGTTGCACGCCCTCGACCATGCGGAAAATGTTGCCGAGCTGGCTTTTCGGGAACACCTGGACGTCGATGCGGCCGTTCGAGTTCGCCTCGATGGTTTCCTCCATCCAGTCGGCCCACTGGTGCTGCACATCCTTGAACGTGCCCAGGCCGATTTTCATGGTGAATTCTTGCGCGTTCGCGGTGGTCGCCGCCGCGCCAAGAAGTAAGCCGGCGCCTGCTGCCAATGCCGCTGAACGACTAAAGCGTTGTTTCAATGTCATGTTCATCCTCCCTGTCTTCGAACCGCGTTGGGCGTGTTCTGATTTTTCAAATTTTATTTGAGCTTAACAAACACCGCTTGTGCATAACAAGCGCACGCTATTCGGCCGCCACCTCGCTTTCGACAAACCGTAAATCCATGAACCCCGGCGGCGTGCGCGCGAACACCAGCTTGGCCTTTACCGCGCCGATGTTGATGGTTTGGTGGGGCAGGGTGGCCGCCCAATGCACGCTGTCGCCCTCTTCGAGAATATGAGATTCGCTGCCGATGTTGACCTTGACCCGTCCCTGCAAGACGTAAAACGCCTCTTCGCCTTCGTGTCCCAGATCGGGCGGGCCGGCCGAGAAACCGACGGGGATTTCGAGCACCACCAGTTCGAGGGATTGATCGGGTGCGGTGAGGAAATGGATCAGCTTGCGCTCGGCGATCGGCGCATCCTCGGCGCCGAACTGCAGCACTTGGCGTTCGCTGGCGCGCGTGACCTTAAGGCGGAACTGGTCGTTGGTGAACAGCGCCGCCATGGGGATTTGTAAAGCGTCGGCCAGTTTTTCGACGGTCTGCAAAGTCGGCGACGCCTTGCCGGTCTCGATCTGGCTGATATAGGCGCGCGACAGACCGGACTGGCTGGCGACATCGTCGATTACCATACCGCCGCGCCGGCGCGCTTCGCGCAGTTTTTTGCCAACGTCTAGAGCTGCAGACATAGCCGACTAGCCTCGCGCCGTTTGAATGCCGCCGTAGCGTTCGATGCCGCCATCGAGCGCCCATTCGGCAAAAGATTCGGGGGTTGGTTCGAATTCGCGCGGCTGCCAGGCATCGGTGCAGACGTCGGAATCAAAATCGTATTCCGCGGCACCGCCGCTGGGATTGTGGAAATACCAGAAGTAGGCCGACGAAATCGGGTGCCGGCCCGGTCCGATATGGGTCTGCCACCCCTTGTTTGTCATGTGCAGGCCGCCGCCGAATACCTCGTGAATATCCCGGCAGTTGAAGGCGACGTGGTGGAAGCCCTTGGTGCCGTCGGGATTGAAGACGAACAGATTGTGGTGCTCTTCTGATTTGCCGGCGCGCAGGAAATAGCCGCGGTCCGGATAGCTGTCGCTGAGGTGGAAGCCGAGCCGGCCGATATAAAAGTCGAGCATCGGCGTCAGGTCCGGCGTGCGGAAAACCGCGTGGGCCAAATGGGACGGCCGAGCCTGCCGGTAGACGATGCCCGGCCGGTCGATCCGTCCCGCCGCGCCGGGCGCGTTATATCCCGTGGGCTCGAGCGCCAGCGCTTGCAAGGTGCTGACGCGAAACGCAATCGCGAAACCGCTCGGATCGACCGCATGAACGCTACCGTCATCGTCGCGGGTGACCGTTTGGTCCTTGCCGAGTTCTTTAGCGATGGCGTCCAGCGTTTGTGGGCTGTCGACACCCCATACCACCTCGCGCGCAGTCGAGCCTTTCTCGGTGGTCGGCGGCAACGAGGGATCGTCGATTTTGCGCACGACGATCGAACCACCGTCGGCGGTCGTAAAGTGCGCGCCGTTTTCGTCCGCTTGCTGCTTGGCGAGGCCGAAATCGTCCCAAAACGCGATACAGCGTTGCAGGTCCTCAACGCCGAACACGACACCTTCCAGGCCGACGATATTCATCGCTCACTCTCTCCCCAACCCCGATGCAAATTTATCGAAGGTAGAAACATTATGTTGCTGTTGTCAAACAAACGCCGTCCGCCTAGTTTTTTCCGCGAGATGGCCGTTTCGTCGCAACCCGCGTCGTGCCAAACTGTTCGCCAGAAACAGGCCGGCATCACAACGGCACCATTACTTGCCCCGGGAGGAGAGATCACATGCAGTTCGGCATCGGACAATCTGTCACCAGAAAAGAAGATCCGCGGTTTTTGACCGGCCGGGGGCAATATGTCAGCGACATCAATCTCGCCAACCAGACCCATGCGGTGTTCATCTATTCGACCCACGCGCATGCCGATATTAAGTCGATCGATACGTCGGCGGCTGAGGCTGCGCCCGGCGTGGTCGCGGTGCTGACCGGCCAGGACTACGCCGGTGACGGCATGGGTCCAGCGATGCCGGAGATGATGCCGGAAGACATGGGCGGGCCGAAGGGCTACCGTACCCAGCAGATGCCGCTGGCGGTCGACCGCGTGCGCTACGTCGGCGAGCGGGTTGCGGTGGTGATCGCCGAGAGCGAGGCGCAGGCGCGCGATGCCGCTGACTTGGTATCGATTGACTACAGCCCTTTGCCGGCGGTCGTGCGGGCCGTCGATGCTGTCGCTGATGGCGCGCCGCAGATTTACGACGAGGCAGCGAACAACACCTCCTTCACGCTGCGTATGGGCGATGCCGACGCGGCGGAAGCGGCGATTGCGGGCGCCCACCATGTCACCCGGGTGAGTATCTACAACAACCGTCTCAACGCCATGACCATGGAGCCGCGCGGCGCCATCGGCGACTACGACCGCGGCACCGACCGGGTGACGCTCTACAGCAGCACCCAGAACGCGCACGGCATTCGCCATGGCTTGAGCCTGCAGAACCTGCGCATACCGGAAAGCAAGATCCGTGTGGTCGCGCGCGACGTCGGCGGCGGCTTCGGCATGAAGACCAGCGTCTATCCGGAAGAAGCGGTGGTTGTCTGGGCAGCGCGGCGCCTCGAGCGGCCGGTCAAATGGATCGGCACGCGCTCCGACGTTCTGCTCGGTGACAATGAGGGGCGCGACCAGACGGTCGAGGCGGAGCTGGCGCTCGATGCCGACGGCAAGTTCACTGGCCTGCGCTGGAAGGCGTATCACAATGTCGGCGCCTATATCGTCGGCGCCGGCGCGGTGCCGATCCTATTCTCGCTGAAACTAGCGCAGACGGTTTACGACGTGCCGGCGGTCGACGTGATGAGCAGCGCGGTGTTCACCAATACGGCGCCAACGGTGCCCTACCGCGGCGCCGGCCGGCCCGAGGCGGTCTACATCATGGAGCGCCTGATCGACACCGCGGCGCGCGAGATGGGCATCG
>JBFKGW010000107.1:0-7585 GCA_041633145.1 Alphaproteobacteria bacterium | reverse complement strand
AGGTCGAAGTGCTATTGCGGCCGGAGGCGCTCGAACTTGCAGGATCCGAGGACGAAGAGACGGGCACGGCGGCGATTGTCGAAAACGCCCGGTTTGTGGGGCGCACCAGTCTGATCGACGTTAAAATCGGCGACGCTGAGCCGGTCGCCGTGCGCATCCGGGTCGCCGGGCGGCAACTGCCTCTGCGGGGTGCGCGGGTATTTGTGCGCCAGAGTGGCGGTGAGGCCTTTATTTTCGCCCCGACCGACCCTAAATAGCTGAAATCTAAACGCAGTTTTACTTAATGGGTGGTACAACTCGGCGTGACCAGCGTTGCGATGGCACAGCCTTTCTGCGATAGTCCGCGCAAATGGGCCGGTTTAGGCTCAATGAAAACCGGAGCACCTGAGCAATGGGTACATTTTCGATTTGGCATTGGCTCATCGTCTTGGTTGTTGTGCTTGTTTTGTTTGGCGGCCGAGGAAAAATTCCGACGCTGATGGGCGATGTCGCCAAGGGCATTAAATCGTTCAAGTCCAATATGAAGGAAACGGACGAAGATTCCGCCGACGCCAAAAAAATTGAAGCCGACAACACCGCCGCGGCGACGGCCGTACAGGACGAGCAGACCGCGGCCAAAAGTTAATTTAGCAACGCTGCCGGCATACCCGCCGGCGCGTGCTGCCATCAACTTCAATCGGGCCGCATAACTATGTTCGACATCGGCTGGCCGGAATTGATGGTGGTCATGGTGATTGCCCTGATCGTCATCGGTCCCAAGGACCTGCCGGCTGCGATCCGCACCGTAACGATGATACTGCGCAAGGTTCGCGGCATGGCCGCCGAGTTCCAGAGCGGTCTCGATGAAATCGCTCGCGAAGCCGGCGTCGACGAAATCAAACGCAGCGTCGACGAGGTGGTCACCTACGATCCCAAGGAAGCGCTGGAAAGCATCGGCGAGCTCGACGACGGCGAGTTTTCTCTCGACGATGAAATTGATCCCACACACGGCAACTCGATCCTCGATCCGGCTGCGCAATCGCAAATGTTCAACGACGACCCCGATGCTGTCGCGGCCGATCGGGAAGACGCTGTAAACGAGGCGGGCGAGGACGACGTCTCGACCGCGGCGAACGAAGATGAGCCGGCGCCGCGCCCGGCGGCATCGGCGGCCGCCAAGGCGTCCGGTAGCAGCTGATGGTCGACGAAGCGCGCTCGGATAGCTTCGGCGAAGACGCGGACATCGAAAAAAGCCGGATGCCGCTGGTCGAGCATCTGACCGAATTGCGCCGCCGGCTGCTCTATTCCCTGGCCGCGTTCGTGGTGCTGTTTCTGGTCTGCTTTTTTTTCGCCGATCCCTTGTTCAATTTTCTGGTCGAACCGCTGGCCCGGGTTTGGGAAGGGCAGGAGGGGCGCCGTCTGATCTACACCGCGCTGCACGAAAAGTTTTTCACCAACATCAAGGTGGCGTTCTTTGCCGCGGCGTTCCTGTCGTTTCCCATACTCGCCTCGCAGATCTGGGCATTTGTCGCGCCAGGACTTTTCAAGCGCGAGAAAAATGCCTTTTTGCCGTTCCTCGCCGCCACCCCGGTGCTGTTTTTTATCGGCGGCGTATTTGTTTACTACCTGCTGCTCCCGGTGGCCTGGCAATTTTTCTCGAGTTTCGAGCAATTGGCGGGTGAAAACGTGCTAGCGATCGCGCTCGAGCCAAAAGTCAACGAATACTTGTCGTTGGTGATGCGCCTCATCTTCGCCTTCGGCATCAGTTTCGAATTGCCGGTGGCGTTGCTGATCCTGGTACGGGTCGGATTCGCGACGGTGGATGGGCTCAAGCGAAAGCGGCGTTACGCCATTGTCGTGGCGTTTGTTGCCGCGGCGATCCTCACGCCCCCCGATCCCTTGAGCCAGCTCGCTTTGGCGATCCCCATCATCTTGCTCTACGAGGTGTCGATCCTCATCGCCGCGCAGATGATGCGCCGGCGCGAGGCCGAAGACGCCGCCGAGGCATAGCCCCAAACGACGACGACCGCTGGACGCGATTCGCGGCGGACCATATAACGGCGCCGAAGCAACGAAACGCGACAGATCATGTTCGACCTCAAATGGATTCGTGAAAATCCCGACGCGCTCGACCGCAGCTTGCAGCGCCGCGGCGCCGACGCCGCGTCCGCCGCCATCTTGCAGTTCGATAGCGAACGGCGCGGCGTGCAGACCCGATTGCAGGAAATGCAGAACCGGCGCAATGCGGCGTCGAAGGAAATCGGCAAGGCGATGGGCGAGGGGCGCACCGACGAGGCCGAGACGCTCAAGCAGGAAGTCGGCGATCTTAAAGAATCGATCCAGCAAGCCGAGCAGACCGAGCGCGACCTCAGCGCCCAGATGCAGGCGCTGCTGGAGGGTCTGCCCAACCTACTCGATGACGATATCCCCGACGGGACCAGCGAAGACGACAACCTGGAACTGCGGCGCGTCGGTTCGCCGCCGGAGTTTGCCTTCCCACCGCGCGAACATTTCGAACTTGGCGAAGCGCTGGGGCTGATGGACTTCGACCTGGCGAGCAGCCTGAGCGGCTCGCGGTTCGTCGTCTTGAAGGGCGCTTTGGCGCGCTTGGAGCGGGCGCTAGCCCAGTTCATGCTCGACGTACAGACCACCGAATTCGGCTACACCGAGGTGAGCCCACCGCTATTGGTGCGCGACGACGCTTTGTATGGCACCGGCCAGCTGCCGAAATTCGCCGACGATTTGTTTCGCACCACCGAAGACCATTGGCTGATCCCTACCGCCGAGGTGCCGCTGACCAATCTGGTCGCTGGCACGATCCTCAACGAGGCTGATCTGCCGGTCCGGGTGACCGCGCATACCTCATGTTTCCGCGCCGAAGCCGGCGCCGCCGGCAAGGACACCCGCGGCATGCTGCGCCAGCACCAGTTCTACAAGGTCGAACTGGTCTCGATCGTCCATCCCGATCGCTCGGACGAAGAGCTCGAACGCATGACCGGCGCCGCCGAAGCGGTGCTCCAACGTCTGGGCCTGCCCTACCGCGTGGTCGTGTTGTGCAGCGGCGATACCGGGTTCGCCGCGGCGAAGACCCACGACATCGAGGTTTGGCTGCCGGGGCAGGGGACCTACCGGGAGATCTCCAGCTGCTCGAACACGCGCGATTTCCAGGCGCGTCGGATGAAGGCGCGCTTTCGCCCCGCCGGCGAAAGCAAGGGTGCGGTCCATGTCCACACGCTGAACGGCTCGGGGGTGGCGGTTGGCCGGGCGCTGATCGCGGTGCTCGAGAACTACCAGCGCCAAGACGGCTCGATCGAAGTACCCGAGGCGCTGCGGCCCTATATGGGGGGATTGGAGGCGATCGGCGCCGATGCATAAGTTCCCGCGCCGCCTCGGCGGCCTCCGTATTTTGATTTCCAACGACGACGGCATTCGCGCTCCTGGCATCAAGGTGATGCAGCGCATCGCCAAACAGATCAGCGACGATGTGTGGGTGTGCGCGCCGATGGACGAGCAAAGCGGTGCCGGACATTCGCTGTCGCTGCGTTCACCGTTGTGGTTGCGGCGCATTGCGACGCGGCGATATGGGGTCGTGGGCACACCGACCGACAGCGTCCTGTTGGGCATCCACCAGCTGCTCAAGGAGCATAAGCCGGACCTGGTTTTGTCGGGGGTCAACCGCGGTAGCAATATGGGCGAGTTCATCACCTATTCGGGCACCTGCGCAGCCGCCATGGAAGCGACGCTCTTGGGATTTCCGGCGATCGCCTTGAGCCAGCAAATCGACCCGAGCGAGCGCAATGTCCACTGGCCGACCGCCGAAACCCACGCGCCGGCGCTGATCCGCAAGCTGCTGCGGGCCGGCTGGCCGGAACGAACCTTCATCAACGTCAACTTCCCCAATGTCCGACCATCGGAAGTAACCGGCGTCGAAGTGACCCACATGGGCCAGCGCACCATGGGGGATTCGCTGGTTGAGCAGCGCCACCCGATGGGCGGCCGCTACTATTGGATCGGCGCTTTGCCAACCGGCAAGCCGGGCCGCAAGGGCAGCGATCTGTTGGCGGTCGAGGAGGGCCGGATATCGGTCACGCCGGTCGAGCTCGACTTCACCAACCGCCGCGCCATCAAGCCGCTGGCGCGCGCGCTTGGATCGCCCGAGCGATGACGACACCGGCCAACAAGGCCCGCCTGATCCTTTCCCTGCGCAGCGCCGGCGTTACCGATACCGCCGTGCTGTCGGCCATCGAACGGGTGCCGCGCGAGATGTTCGTGCCCGAACCATTTCGCGACCAGGCGTATGAAAATACCGCCTTGCCGATCGGCTACGGCCAGACGCTCAGCCAGCCGCTGGTGGTCGCCAGCATGATCGAAGCGCTGGCGTTGGACAAACGAATGAAACTGCTCGAGGTTGGCACCGGCTCGGGCTACCACGCCGCCATTTTGGCCCAGCTGTGCCGGCGCGTGTACACCATCGAACGCCACCGCCCGCTGCTAGCCGAAGCCGAGCGCCGTTTTGCCGAACTCGGCCTGCACAACATCACGACGCGCGCCGGCGACGGCATGCTGGGATGGCCCGAGCAGGCGCCGTTCGACCGGATTAGCGTGACCGCTGCCGCCGATGCGCCGCCGGATGCCCTGCTTGACCAACTGGCGGTCGGCGGGATTATGGTTATGCCGGTCGGTGGCCCCGACCGAACTCAGGTGCTGCGAAAGTACTGGCGGACGGATACAGGCTATGAAACCCACGATTTGATGGAGGTACGGTTCGTTCCTTTGCTACCGGGGGTGGCCGTAAGTAATGGCGCATGACGCGAACCCGTGACCATAGCGGCGGGAATCAGCGGCGGCGATTTGGTCCCGCACCGTTGCTGGCGCTCGGCGTGGTTGTGCTCGCCGCGTGCAGCGGCATCAGCGGCCCGGCGCCGGTTATCGACCGCAGCTACGGCGAAAAGCCGGCGCCGCGCGCCGGCGGCGAACCCGGTGTCCATATCGTCCAGCGCGGAGAGACCGTGTACGGCATCGCCCAGCGCTACAATATTCCAACGCGCGCGCTGATCGAGCGCAACAACCTGCAGCCGCCTTACTGGATTGCCCCGGGCACCCGGGTGCAGCTGCCGTCACCGGATTTTCACACGGTTCGGCGCGGCGATACCCTGTACGCGATTTCGCGGCGTTATGGCGTCGATATGACCTCGCTGGCGCGCGCCAACCGACTGGGTCCACCCTATACGATCCGGGTCGGACAGCGCCTGACGCTGCCGTTCGGGGTGGCTCCGAAAGCAGCCCCGGCGACCGAGATTGCCCGTGCCGAACCGAAACATCAGCCGGTCCCGCCGTCTGCCGTAACGGTGACGCCTTTGCCAACGCCCCGGCCGCCACCGCCCTCCAAGTTAACCCCTGCAGCGCCGGCGACCGCCGTGTCGGCGCCGTCCACCACGACACAGGTGGCTGGCGTGCCGCGGCCGAAGCCGGTGTTTCGCCCGGCCCCGCCAGTGCCGGCGCGTGACGCTGGCGGCTTCGTCTGGCCGGTCGATGGGCGCGTACTATCGTCGTTTGGCGCCAAGGGCTCGGGGTTGCACAATGACGGGCTGAATATCGCCGCACCGCTCGGCGCGCCGGTGCGCGCGGCCGATAACGGCGTGGTCGCCTATGCCGGCAACCAAATCCGCGGGTTCGGCAACATGCTGTTGATCAAGCACGCTGACGGGCTGATCACCGCCTATGCCCATGCCGACAAGCTGCTCGTCGCGCGCGGCGATGTGGTCTCGCGCGGGCAAGTCGTCGCGCGGGTCGGCAAGAGCGGCGGCATCGATGCGCCGCAATTGCATTTCGAAGTGCGCCGGGGCAGTCAGGCGGTCGATCCGCGCAAATTCCTGCCGAGTTGATCAGTCGAGGCGTTTTCCCTGGCGGCCCGCCAGGTCCTGCACATACTGCCAGGCAACGCGGCCGGAGCGCGCGCCGCGGGTAACCGACCATTCCTTGGCCTCGGCGTGCAAGGTGTCGCGGTCGATAACGAGTTTGAAATGGTCGACGTAGGCGTCGACCATGGCGAAATATGTGTCCTGATCGGTGTGGTGGAAGCCCAGCCACAGGCCGAAGCGGTCCGACAGCGATACTTTCTCCTCGACCGCTTCGGACGGATTGATCGCGGTCGAGCGCTCGTTCTCGATCATATCGCGGGGTAGCAGATGGCGCCGGTTCGAAGTGGCGTAGAAAATCACGTTATCGGGCCGGCCCTCGATGCCGCCTTCGAGCACCGCCTTGAGCGACTTGTAGCTGGTATCGGCGTCGTCGAAGCTGAGATCGTCGCAGAACAGCACCACCTGGCGATTATGGTTGCGCAGCAGGGTCAGCAGCGCCGGCAGCGAATGAATATCCTCGCGATGGATTTCGACCAGGGTCAGCGCCCCCGGGGTCTCGTCGTTGATCAGGCCATGGATCGACTTGATCAGGCTCGATTTGCCGGTGCCCCGCGCGCCCCACAGCAGCGCGTTATTGGCCGGTAGGCCGGCGGTGAACCGCTTGGTGTTCTCCAGCAAAATATCGGCTTGCCGGTCGATCCCTTGCAGCAGCTCGAGCGGCAGGCGGTTGACCTTGGCGACCGGCTCGAGCCAGCCGCCGGCGCCGTTCGCCGTCGCATGCCACACGAAGGCATCAGCGGCCGACAAATCGTTGGCCGGTCGATCGCCCGGCGCCAGGCGCTCGAGAGCGTCGGCGATACGGTTTAACAATGGACCGAAATCCTGTGCGCTCATTACCCGATCACTTTTTGATGTCGTTCGCCGGTTGGAACGGAGGCGAACCTAATCGCTTGGCTCGGCTCTGGTCAACGGTCTGCGAGGCAATTTCGCAGGCGCTATGGGTTGCGCTGGCGCCATTTTTAACCATATGCCGAGAGGCCGCCGTGCAATTGGCGTCTCGGTGCCATTGCAATTCGATTTTACGCCGCTATCATCCGGCGTCCTTAAGGCCCCAGACGGGAGACCCCCATGTTAATCACGCCGGCTTATGCACAAGGATTCGGTGGCGGCGAAGGCGGCGCGCTGGGCGCGCTGTTCCCCATCATCCTCATCTTTGTCGTGTTCTATTTTCTGCTGATCCGGCCGCAGCAACGCAAGATGAAGCAACACCGCGAAATGCTCGGCATGGTCAAACGGGGCGATAAGGTAATCACCGGCGGCGGCATCATCGGCACGGTGACCCGGGTCAAGGACGATGGCGAGCTGGTGCTCGAAATCGCCGACGGCGTGAAAGTCAGCGTGTTGCGCGATACTTTGTCCAGCGTGTTGAGCCGCTCCGAACCGGCATCTTCTTCCGGCGGTGGCAAGCCGGCCGGCGGCCCCACTGTCGTCGGGCCGGGCCAAGACAAGCCCGGTGGCTTGCTCGGCGGTTTGTTCGGCGGGCTCGGCGGCGGCAAGAAGTAGCCCGGACCGGCGCGGCGCTCCGGCATGATCAACTACCCCCGTTGGGCGATCCTCATTACGGTCGTTGTCTGCCTGTGGGGTATTATTTTCGCCGCGCCGAACTTCTTCGACGAACCGCCGTCGTTTCTACCCCAGCAGAAAGTAAACCTCGGCCTCGACCTGCAGGGCGGCGCCCACTTGTT
>JBFKGW010000106.1:0-7633 GCA_041633145.1 Alphaproteobacteria bacterium | reverse complement strand
TTGCGCGCGATCGGGCTGCGGCCGATCTCCGCGCTGGTCGACGTGACCAACTATGTCTCGATCGATCTGGGTCGCCCGCTCCACGTGTTCGATGCGGCGAAGCTCAAGAACGATACCTTGACCATGCGGCGCGCGCGCGAGGGTGAGCCGTTCTACGCCCTGATCGACAAACACTATACGCTCGGCCCCGACAACACCGTGATCGGCGACGGCGACAAGGCGGAAGGATTGGGTGGCGTCATGGGCGGCATGGAATCGAGCTGCCTGGCCGAGACTACCGAAGTATTCCTCGAAGTCGCGCTGTTCGATCCGGTGCAGGTCGCCGCCACCGGACGGGAGCTGCAGATCGAATCGGACGCCCGCTACCGCTTCGAGCGCGGCATCGAGCCGCAATCGGCGGATTGGGGCGCCGAAGTGGCGGCGCGCCTGATCCTCGAATTCTGCGGTGGCGAAACCAGCCGGCCGGTCAGTGCCGGGACCCTGCCGAATACGTCGCGCACCATCGCGCTGCGCGGTGACCGGGTGCGCACGCTGGGCGGCGTCGACGTGCCGGTGGCCGAGCAGAAATCGATCCTCGAGCGCCTCGGCTTTACCGTCGATGGTGGGGACCCCATTTCGGTGGCGCCGCCGCCATGGCGCCCGGATATCCATGGCGAGGCCGATCTGGTCGAAGAAGTCACCCGCATTGTCGGTTTCGACGCGATCGCGCCGGTCTCGCTGGACCGCGAAGGCCCGCTGCCCGACGTGGCGTTCACCGCCGACCAACAGCGCGCCGCCGTCGCCCGCCGGGCGTTGGCCGCGCAGGGCCTCGACGAGGCGGTCACCTGGTCGTTTATGGCGTCGCGCCACGCCGCGCTGTTCGGCGAAGTACCGGAGATGCTGCACTTAGCCAATCCGATCAGTGCCGATCTCGATGTGATGCGGCCCTCGGTGCTGGCCAATCTGGTGCTCGCCGCCGGCCGCAATGTCGACCGCGGCTTGACCGATTTCGGCCTGTTCGAGCTGGGGCCAGCTTATGTCGACGACACGCCGGAAGGCCAGCTGCTGGTGGCCGCCGGGCTGCGCCAGGGCGATATGGCGGCGCGCCATTGGTCGGTTGCCTCGCGGCCGGTCGACGCCATCGATGCCAAGGCCGACGCCTTGGCGGCGCTGAGCGCGGCTGGCGCGCCGACGGCCAACCTGCAGACTTCGACCGATGCGCCGGCGCACTACCATCCTGGCCGTTCGGCCGGCCTGCGGCTGGGGAAAAATGTTTTAGCGTGGTTCGGCGAACTGCATCCCGGCGTACTGCACCGCCTCGGCGTGCGCGGCCCGATGGTCGGCTTCGAGGCGTTTCTCGACCGGGTGCCGGCGCGCAAGGACCGGGGCGCCGCGCGGCCGCCGTTGCATCTGTCGCCGTTCCAGGCGGTGCGCCGCGATTTCGCCTTTATCGTCGACGATAACGTCGCCGCGGCAGATGTATTGCGGGCGGCGCGCGGCGCCGATCGCGACCTGATCACCGGCGCCCAACTGTTCGACATCTACACCGGTAAGGGGATCGAGGACGGCAAGAAGTCGCTCGCTGTCGAGGTGACGCTGCAACCGGTCGAGGCTACCTTGACCGACGAGCAGATCGACCAGGTGGCGCAGCGAATTGTCGCGGCGGTTGAAAAACAGACCGGCGGGGTGTTGCGGGGCTAGTTGCGCCGGCTCGCTGGACATATCCCCACACCTGGCTGTGGACAACCGGTGCATATTTAGGGTGCTGGGTGGCCTTCGGCTACAAATTGGTGGAATTCGTTGCCGACCAATGTAACTGTCTGTTATCAAATGATGTTTTATCCACAGTCTGTGAATGATAATTGTGGAAAAACGGGTGCGCCGGGCTGTTTTAAAGCGGCTGCGACCGCGAAATGGCGGTGGAATTCCGATGTTGTCCCCAGAGTTCTAAACAAGTTGTTCACAATCCGTTCTGCCCTCCAGGCGTAATCTAACCACCGCTCATGACCGACCTCTCGCATATTCGAAACTTCGCCATCATCGCCCATATCGACCACGGCAAGTCGACCCTGGCGGATCGGCTGATCCAGCAGTGCGGTGGCCTGAGCGAGCGCGAAATGCACGAGCAGGTGCTCGATTCCATGGAACTGGAGCGCGAGCGCGGCATCACCATCAAGGCGCAGACGGTGCGCCTGAAGTATACCGCGCGCGACGGCGTGACCTATGCGCTCAACCTGATGGATACGCCGGGCCATGTCGATTTCTCTTACGAAGTCTCGCGCTCGCTGGCGGCCTGTGAGGGCTCGCTTTTAATCGTCGACGCCAGCCAGGGAGTCGAGGCGCAGACCCTGGCCAACGCCTATTTGGCGATTGATGCCGGCCACGAGATCGTACCGGTGCTAAATAAGATCGACCTGCCGGCCGCCGAGCCGGACCGGATCCGCGAGGAGATCGAGGAGGTGATCGGCCTCGACGCGTCCGACGCCGTCGAAGTGTCGGCGAAGACCGGTGCCGGCATCGAAGACCTTCTGGAAGCGCTGGTCACGCGTCTGCCGGCACCCGAGGGCGATGCCGACGCACTGTTGGAGGCGCTGCTGGTCGACAGCTGGTACGACCCCTATCTCGGCGTGGTCGCCCTGGTGCGCATCCAGAACGGTCGCCTCGCAAAAGGCGACAAGGTTCGCATGATGGCGACCGGCAAGGCCTATCAGGTCGACCGGGTCGGCGTGTTCACACCGGCGCGGACCGAGATCGATGCGCTGGGCCCCGGCGAAATCGGCTTTATTACCGCCTCGATCAAGGCGGTCGCCGATTGTCAGGTCGGCGATACCATCACCATCGACCGCAACCCGGTGGCGGCGCCGTTACCCGGCTTCAAGCCTTCGGTGCCGGTTGTATTTTGTTCGCTGTTCCCTGCCGACGCCGCCGATTACGAGGATCTGCGCGAAAGTCTCGCCAAGCTGCATCTGAACGATGCCAGCTTTCATTACGATCCGGAAACAAGTGCCGCGCTTGGGGTCGGTTTCCGCTGCGGCTTTCTCGGGCTTTTGCACATGGAAATCGTGCAGGAAAGGCTGGAGCGCGAGTTCGATCTGGATCTGATCGCCACCGCACCCTCGGTGGTCTACAAGATTCACCTGACCGACGGCACCACCATCGACCTGCATAACCCGTCCGATTTTCCCGAGGTCACCAAGATCGCCGGCATCGACGAGCCGTGGATCAAGGCCAACATCATGGTGCCCGACGAGTACCTCGGCGCCATTTTGCAGCTTTGTACCGACCGGCGCGGCGAGCAGATCGACCTCACCTATGTCGGCGGCCGGGCGATGGCGACCTACCGGCTGCCGCTCAACGAAGTGGTGTTCGACTTCTACGACCGCCTCAAGTCGGTCAGCCGCGGCTACGCCAGTTTCGACTATGAGCTCGAGAGTTATCGCCAGGGCGATTTGGTCAAGGTCGATATTCTGATCAACGGCGACCCCGTCGATGCGTTATCGATGATCGTGCATCGCGGCCAGGCGGAGACGCGGGGCCGGGCGCTGTGCGTGCGCCTGAAAGATTTAATTCCGCGTCAGCTGTTCAAGGTGGCGCTGCAAGCGGTGATCGGCGGCAAGGTGATCGCGCGTGAGACCGTGAGCGCCTTACGCAAGGACGTTACGTCGAAGTGCTATGGTGGCGACGTGACGCGCAAGCGCAAGCTGCTGGAAAAACAAAAAGCCGGCAAGAAGCGTATGCGCCAGTACGGTAACGTGGAAATTCCCCAGTCGGCGTTTATCGCCGCGCTGAGAATGGACGACAACTAGGGCCGTAACCAGGATGTCTGCTCAGGCAGGCTTGGGGCGGAGCCGCGGCCGCCGGCGAAACAGCCAACTGAGGATGAGCCCGGGCACGCCGATTACTAAAAATGCCGGCCACAGCAGGACCGTAACGAAGATCGGGTCCCACAGCGCCGGAAAGATATAACGCTGTGTGATGGCTTGCAGGAAGTTCAAGCTGCCGTTGTGCAAGGTGAACCACAACTCGCCGGCGGTAACAAAGGCGAACGCGCCGGTATTGATCCAGCTAAAAATGTCGCTTGCCAGCACAGCAATCGCTGCGACGACCAGAATCCATCCAATGACACGACCGATGACCATTGCCTTTCGAGCCCGGCGTGGGGCCGGAACTTCCTCATCATCTCCATTTGGCGGCTGATATTTGACCTCAGAAGGCGCTGCAGACACAACTACTTCTCCCGGTGATTTGTCGTAATTTTACCTTATTTATCAATCGTTTCGCACGCGGTATAGAAAGACGCCACGGGCGCTTGCGGCATCGCCCATGGTAGCGGCTGTGCGCGCAGTTGCAATCGGCGGGTTGCTGCTTATAGTCCACGCCGTTCGCTTTTTCGTGAGGCTGCCGACGCGCAGTCTCGCGCGGTATGGAGGGGTGGCCGAGTGGCTTAAGGCGCACGCTTGGAAAGCGTGTATACGGGGAACCGTATCGAGGGTTCGAATCCCTCTCCCTCCGCCAGCGTCCGCCCATGGTTCGGCAGCCAGGCGCCGCAAAATTGGCGATACCGCCGGCGATATTTTCCCCTACCCTCACATACCGGCTAAC
Organism: Alphaproteobacteria bacterium; assembly: GCA_041633145.1. GTDB lineage: Bacteria > Pseudomonadota > Alphaproteobacteria > UBA6615 > UBA6615 > JBFKGW01. The sequence goes on along the minus strand of JBFKGW010000106.1, from coordinate 3,052 downwards.
ACCGCGGGCGGGCGTTTATTCCACGTTTCACGGGATTTGGGGTTTGCGCGAGCCGGGATCGGGCCCCCGCTTACAACTTGCTTGATTTTTCGACGTCGTAGGGCGCGCAGCGCCGGTCAGGTCGTGGTGTTTTGCTCGGCGCGCAGGGCGCGCCGGTAGCGGCGATACTGAAAGAACCGCGACCGCAGCGCCAGGTACATGAAGTTGCCGCAAATCACCAAAAAGGCGATCTTCAGCCACGGCGAAAGAACGGCGAGGCGGTCGCCGAATTTGAATTCGAGGACAAAATCGACGTAGATAATCGACAGGGTGAGGCCCAGGAGGAGCAGTAAAACGAACCCGCTGACGAAGAACCGCTCGCGGCGAATATCGAGGAAGCAGATGACGATCGACAACAAGAAAGTCACGAACCATAGCCAATTCGCGAAGAGCCCCTCGCCGGACACGTTGAGCAGCGAGAAAGTACGGCCGATCTCGTAGTACAGCGCCCAACTCAGGACATGCGCCGGCTCCGCCGCCAGGAACAACGGCGCCGCGACGGACAGCAGGTACAGGAACGCAACGACCAGCCCGCTCAACTGGCCCATTCGGATCCATTTTGTGTACTGAAAGCCCAATGCGCTCACTCCCCGGGCACCATCTTATGCAACTGGTGCCGAACCGCAATCGCAACCGCGTAAAATACTGCTATTTAATATGTTGATTCGCGATGAAAAAAGAAGTGCCGAGCAGACACATATGATTGATCGGCGGGAAATATGGTTAACGCGCGGGGGCAACCTGCGCGCTTGCGTGCGGGAAAATCTGGCCGGATAAAGCCGTAGTTCGCCTGCTGGACCCTTGGGTCCGGCGCGCCGCTCAACGCTCGCGCAGGGCCTGTCCTTTGATGCGCAGCAGCGGGTTGGCGACGTACTGAAGCACCGTTTTGTTGCCCGTGATGACATCGACCTGGGCGACCATGCCGGGCAGGATCACGTTGCCGGCGTCTTCCTCGCCCAGATAATTGCGCTGGGTACGCACTAAGATCTTATAGAACTGTTCGCCCTGCTCGTCCTCGATGGTATCGGCGCTGATGCTTTCGAGTTCGCCTTCCAGGGTGCCGAAAATGGTGAAATCGTAGGCGGTCAGCCGCACCACCGCCGGTTGGCCGGGGCGCAGAAAAGCGATATCGGCGGGCCGTACTTCGGCCTCGATCAGCAGCGAATCGTCGAGCGGCACGATCTCGACCAGATCGAGGCCCGGTTGGACCACCTGGCCGATCGTTGTCACCTTCACTTCCTTGACGATGCCGTCGACCGGCGCGCGCACGTCGGTGCGGGCCACCCGGTCTTGCTCCGCGCTGATGGTCTCGGTTAGCGCCGCCAATTCGACCTCGGTGGCGTTGCGCTCGAGCAGCGCGTCGGAGCGGAACTGTTTTTCCCGCTCCGAGAGACGCTGCTGCGCCTCCGCCAGGGTCGCCTGCACGCGCGGCAGCGACAGCTTGGCGTTCGACAATTCGCCCTCGAGATCGTTGACCCGCGCTTCGGTGCGGAACAGCTCGACCCGCGAGACGATGCCGTCGGCGACCGCCGGGCGCATCAGATTGAGTTCCTCCTGCGCCAGCGCCAGGCTGCGGCCGAGCACGCGGATCTGGTTGCGCAGTTCTTTGATTTCCTGGCTGCGCTGGATGACCAGTTCGCGCAGCGCGCTCAGCGAAGCTTGCAGCTCTTCGCGGCGCGTGATGAACAAGGTCAACTCGCGCTGCACCAGATCGGGCCATTTCTCGATCAATTCATCGTTGAATTCGGGCTCGGCTCCATCGGCCTCGGCGCGCAGCCGCGCCAGTGTCGCCCGCATGCCGGCCTGCCGCCCCAGGCTCTCGTTGAGCAGGGCGCCGAAGCCGGTGGGATCGATGCGCAGCAACACCTGGCCTTCGGTTACCCGCTCACCGTCCTTGGTGAGAATTGCCGAGACGATGCCGCCCTCCAAGTTCTGCACCACCTTGATCTTGCTGGCGGGGATCACTTGGCCGTTGCCCGAAGTCACCTCCTGCAGTTCGGCCCACCAGGCCCACACGATGATGGCGGCGACGGTGACGACGACGAACAGCAGCAGACCGTTGGTCCAGCGCCGCGGCGGGCGCAGCAGATCGGCGCTGATGCCGGTCGGATTGCCGCCAGATTGAACCATGCTCATGGCTTACATACCCGTCAGTCGTTTTGGCCCGACGCCGCCTGGGTCGGCCCGGCAGGGGGCGCCGCGGCGTCGTCAGGGGCGGAATCAGATGTGGGGACGGTCGCCCCCGTCGGCAATGGCGCGGTCTGGCTTTTGCGCTGGGTGCTGCGGCGGGTCAGCGCTGCCATGACCTGGGCTTTCGGCCCGTCGGCCTGCACGCCGGCGCGGTCGAGCACGATGATGCGGTCGACCAGCTCGAGCAGCGCCGGCCGGTGGGTGACGATGATCACGGTCTTGCCGGCGGAATGGACCTTCATCTGTTCGATGAAGACCTTCTCGCTCATCGAATCCATATCGCTGGTCGGCTCGTCGAGCAGCAGCACCGGCGGATCGCGCAAGAACGCCCGCGCCAGGGCGACCGACTGGCGCTGGCCGCCGGACAGCCCGTCGCCGCGTTCGCCCACCGGGGCGTCGAAGCCGGCGGCGCGCTGGTTGATCCAGTCGAGCGCGCCCGCCTGGCGTGCCGCGCGCACCAGCTCGGCGTCGTCGACGTGCGGTGCGTGCAGGGCGATATTGGTGCGGATGGTGCCGCTGAACAGCTGGGCGTTCTGCGGCATGTAGCCCATATTGGCGCGGATCATCGCCGGGTCGACATGGGCGGCGTCGATATCGTCGACCAGCACCGAGCCGCTATCGGGCTCGTAGAGCTTGAGCAGCAGGCGCAGCGCGGTCGACTTGCCCGAGCCGATCGGGCCGAGAATGGCGACCTTCTCGCCGGCCTTGATGTCAAAGGAAATGTCTTTGAGCGCCGGCGTCTTCTCGTCGGGATAGGTGAAGGTGACGTCGCGGAAGGCGAGGTGGCCGTCGAGCGCCGGCTTGAACACGAAGCGGGCCTTGC
>JBFKGW010000105.1:0-7647 GCA_041633145.1 Alphaproteobacteria bacterium | reverse complement strand
TTATCGTTCCGGTAACGGCCAGGCCACGCTGTTCTTGGAATTCGCTAATGGCGGTGCGCGTGCGCGGTCCAGCGATGCCATCGGGCGGCCCGGCATCGAAGCCCAGGGCGTTCAGTTGAACTTGCACGTCGCGGATTTGTGCTCGCGTCGGGGATTCCGTTGGCACAGGCACAGGCACAGGCTCAGCTGCTTGCGTTATTAGCGCGCCGGTGGCTTGGGGCGATGTTCCTTCGGCGAACCGCGGCCGCCAGGCGTCGGCCTCGCGGGTCGCCTCGGCAATCTGTTCGGCGGTCATCTTGGCGGCAAGTTTTTCGCGCGTCGCGCCGGCGGAGTCGGCGCCGAGCTTCTCGGCTATGGTGGCCCACTTGTAGGCTTGAATATAGTTTTGCAGCACGCCTTGGCCGGTTTCATACATGAAAGCGAGGTTGGCCTGCGCCGGCGCATAACCCTGGTCGGCTGCTGCGCGGTACCAATCGATTGCTTTCACGGGATCGTGCGGTACGCCCTGGCCGTTGAAATAGATGACACCGAGATTGAATTGCGCCCGCGCGTCGCCCTGCTCGGCGAGTGGCTCCCATTCTTTTAAAACGGTCTCGAAGTCGCCACGATCGTAGGCGTCGAGACCGGCCTTAAAATCCTGCGCACCCGCATGCGAGGCCGTCATGGCAAGTAACAAAACAGCAAATAAAGTTCTCATGCGGACATGCTGGCACAAAACGTGAATCGGGAAAACCGGCACAGTGAGTCAAATTATAAAGTTATGCAGCATCGCTCACGCTTAGGTGAGCCGCATTACCCGGCTCAATTCGAGCCTGGTGGATTGGGTAGGTGGACAGAGAATTCTGTGCCTGGGCCAGGTAGGATTTTGGGCCGAGCGGATCCGACCCCCCAGGAAAACGGCTAGCTGGCGTTTCCGAGAACCGACACAATTTTCCGCTCGAGCGCTCCGTTCGCCCGGCAAGCGACTGTGACCGATTTAGATGTCGCGCCTTGCCGAATATCTTCTTGCGTAATGGCCTGACCCGCGCTGTCGAAGTTCAAGACCTCATCGATCTTGCGCGTCTCAGCAATATTGCCGAACTCGCGCGTTCTGAATCTCATCACATAAAGCGCGTCGACGCGGACCATCGTTCCCTGATCCGTCGGGGTCAGCTGGACGTTGGCTAGGGCGTTGAGGCTGGTGCGCCGCTCGACATCGACCAGTTCATCTTCCCCCTCGTCAACCACGAGATAGCGCACCGAATTAGCCGCCAGAAAATTGTAATTGCGGTCACCGAACACCTCGTGCGTCGAGTTAACCGATATCTCTCCGCAGTCGACATACTCAGAAGGTATCTGGCTGCGGACCAATACCCTGATGGTGCGATCTTGCGGTAACAGAGCATTTATCTCGTAGTCGCGCCCGCCCAGTTCGGAGACCAATTCGTTCCATGTGGCATCAAAATTAGTTTTGACCATCGTCTCGACCGCCGCGGTTCTCGTCGCGACTTGGGTTTCGGACGCGAGCGCGCCGGAAAATAAACCGAGAGTAAGTAATGCGGCGGCGGCGGCGGCGGTTGATTTCGTATGCATTGGGCTGGTCTACCTGTGTTTGCGTCGATCACACAGGCGATTGTCCAGCTATTGTTTTAACAAGATTTTAAAATTTTCTAGTTAATCGTTATATAATTCTAATCAAGTAACTACCAATAATATCAGAATTATTACATTAAGAATTTAATTATAATAACAAATATAAGCAATAATTCTGTCGGCCCCGATACAAATTCACGGTTAACGCAACGCTATTATGGTGAGCCATATTTGCGAAAAAGCAACGATCGCACAGAGCTAATGCTCAAGCGGACAAGCGCCGTAGCGCTCGCTACCAGTGTCTAATTCAATTAGTTGACGGGGTTTCGGCCAGTACGCTCGTGGCCATTTTAGCCAGCGGCTTCGCCGAGTATCGCAACGATGCGACGCTCGAGGTCGCCCGTCGGCTGACATTCCACTGTAACGGTCCGCGTGGTTGCGCCTTCCCGGATTTCCTCATCCCGGCTGGCGCGGCCGAAACTGTCGAAATCCAAGCGGTCATCGAGGCGGCGCGCGGCGATGTTATTGCCGAACTCGCGCGTTCTAAACTTCATGACATAGACCGCGTCGACGCGAACCAATGTCTGCTTGCCCATCGGCGACAGTTTGATATTGGCGAGGGCGTTCAGGCTAGTCCGGCGTTCCACGTCGACCAGCTCGTCGGCGCTCTCGTCGGCGACGAGATAGCGCGCCGAATTCGCCGCGGCGAATCTGTAACTGCGGTCACCGAAGGCAGGATGCTTCGAGTGGACCGCGATGACACCGCAATCGACGTATTGCGACGGAATTTGAGATTCCACCAAAACTTTTATGACGCGGTCTTTCTCGACCAGGGTATTGATCTCGAAATCGCGTCCGTCCAGGCCTGATACCAACGCGTTCCATGTCGCATCGACATCGGTCGGTACCACTGTTTCGATCGCGGCGGTTCTTGAAGCCGCTTGCGTGTCTTGTGAAATGCTTGCTGCGAACGCCCCTAGCACTGTAATTGCTGCCGCAACCAACACCAAATTTTTCAATCGCACGTGCCAGGTACCCCCAATTGCTTCGCAGGCCCAAAAAACATTGTGAAATTAACCTTAATGGACCAATACCTGTTTAAGCAAGTAAAATGAGTCTCACAAGCAGTTTTAGATGAATCGGACTACTATTTGGCTGTCGTGTGCGCGAAGAATCATACGTAATTACCGAATTTAGCCTTTAGTACGGCGGTACCTGCCTACCCTGATGCGGTCCCGAGCACGGCGACGATCCGGCGTTCAAGCTCCCCGGTCGGTCGGCATTCGACAGTCACCGTCTTGGTGTGCGCACCGATGCGAATTTCCTCATCTTGGCTGGCGCGTCCCAGGCTCTGGAAATCGAGGCGTCTATCGATATCGCGCGCTTCGATGTTGTTGCCGAATTCGCGGGTTCTGAACGACATCACATACTGCGTACTGATACTGACACGCGTGCCTTGTCCATTGGGTGTCAGGCGGACGCTGGCCAGCGCGTTGAGACTGGTTCTACGTTCCACATCGACCAATGCGTCCGCGCGCTCGTCAGCCACGAGGTAGCGCGCCGAATTCGCGGCTGGAAAATTATAATTGCGCTCACCGAAATCGGGATGCCGGGAACGGACTGTGATCTCGCCGCAGTCGACGTATCGCGACGGCGTCGCCGATTGAACCAACACCTGAATCGTCCGGTCCTCTTCCAGCAGCGAATTTATCTCGAATTCGCGCCCATCGATCCCCGATATCAGCGTATTCCATGTGGCCTCGACGTCGGTCGCCACCACCCGCTCGATCGCGGTCGGTCCAGCCGGCGCCGGGGCCTGCTTCGGCGCGTCTGCCGCGCACGCGCTCAATAACGTAGTCGCGAACGCGACAATCATCAGATTTGCCTTCCGCACGACACGAAACTCCATTTTTCGGGAGGGAACTTTGACCTTGGCCAAGAACGTTTATCGCCTGCACATCTTGGCGACAAGCTAAATGGAGCCGGCGGTGCCTATTGCCGTCTCGACAAGTCGGTCTTACGATCTTTGCGTCAGACCGTGCCTCGCCCAGCAATCGAAGAGAGACCACCATGGCCAATCAAGCCTCCGTAGCAGCCGAACAGCCCGTAACCGCAACGTACGCTGTCGCCCGCAAGTCCGATCCCAACTACGTCAAGGGACGGCGGAAGTTTTTCAAATATGTCGACCTTGGGGTTACCGACGCCAGCGAAGGCCGCATGCGCGTGCAGAAAACCTCGGCGACCGCTGGATTATCGGAGCCAACTGGTTGGCACTACCACAAATGCGAGGGCCAGTTCGTCTACATGCTCGACGGATGGGTCGAGCTGCAATTCGTCGATGGTGAGACAGTGCGGCTGGAAGAAGGCGATTCAGTCTACATCCCCGGTTTCCTGCCCCACAACGAAATCCGTACCTCCGATACGTTCGAGCTGCTCGAGTTGTCGGTGCCGGCCGATATGGGCACCGAGCCGTGCGATCCGCCCGCCGCGTTTGCCGGCGATTAAACGGTGGTCCCCGCGTAGGGGTGCAGCTGGCGCTGGTACATCGCGAAAATTAGTTCCCAGTCGCGTTCGGCAGCGGCCTTATCGAAGACGTCGCGGTCGGGGATGGCATAGCCGTGGTCGACTTGGCGATGCACTTGGTCGGCGTAGTCGACGTCAGCATCGGCAAACGCCTCGCGCACCGCGGCGATCACATCAGGCGGCGTGTAGTGATCGAGCTCACCGTAGCCGCAATAAATTTCGCCCTTCATCTTCGGCGCATCCAGGTGCGGCGAGTCGGGCGCATCGGTTGCCAGGCGCGTGCCATGCAGGCTGGCGCTGGCGCGAAACGCATCGGGGAACGCGCCAGCGGCGCGAAATACCAGGCGGCCGCCCAGGCAATAGCCGATCGAGCCCACCGGCCCCGGCCGCACCGCCGCGTCGGACGCCAGATAATCGAGCAGGGCGCCGGTGTCGGAGACCGCGAAGTCGTCGGTGAGGTGGGACAGAAAAGCCAGGATCTTTTCCTGCTCCGCGGCGTCGAGCGCCTTCAATGAGATCGTCTTGCCGTCGGGATGGCGATAATCGAAATTAATCCCGCCCTTGCGGTAGTAGAAGTTCGGCACCGCAACGGCGTAGCCAACCGTGCCAATCCGCCGCGCGATGTCGAATAACTGCTCGCGCACACCCCATACGTCCATGAACAAGATAACCGGTGGAAAGGGCCCGCCCTGTTCAGGATGAGTGACAAAGGTCTCCATTCGCCCATCGGGCGTTTCGACTTCTACGATCCGTTCTTGCATGACGCCCTCGTTTCGCACCGTGCTTGAAAGCGAGCATATCAGTCTCCGCGCCGCGTAACACCTCATCGCAGGCGGATCACAATTTGGGTATTCGGCGGGAAACCGTGATAGAAGCATAGCTTCGAGGTCGGTGCGAGCTTGCCGGTTGCGCTGGCACAGGTATATGACGCCTGAGGAACGGAGAGACAGCCATGGCGCGCAAAACCAATTACAAGTTCGAAAAGCTCGAGCGCGAACGGCGCAAAGCCGAAAAAAAAGCCGCCAAGGCCGAAGCCAAGAAGGCTGCGTCGGACGCGCGTAAGGGTCTGACGGAAGAAGATGACGAAGCACCGCAACCCGATGAAGATCTCGGCGGCTCCTGAGCACAGGCGGTGCCCACGATGAAAGTCGACGGCGGTTGCCACTGCGGCAATATTACCTATGAGGCGGAAATCGACCCTGCCAAAGTCGTCATCTGCCATTGCACCGACTGCCAGACCTTATCGGGCTCGGCCTTTCGCACCGTCGCCTTGACCTACCAAGATGCCTTCACACTGCGCTCGGGCGAACCGAAGATCTACGTCAAGACGGCGCAGAGCGGCGCTAAACGCCAGCAATCGTTCTGTCCGGAGTGCGGCACCCCGATCTATTCGACAGCTGACGAGGCCGGTCCCAAGATCTACGGCCTGCGCATCGGCAGTATTCGTCAACGCGACGAACTCGTCCCGCAGCTGCAGCTCTGGTCGCGCTCGCGGCAGCATTGGCTGGACGAGCTCAGCGCGATTCGAAGAGTCGACCAGCAATCCCAGGTGTCGTTGAACCCTACGGCTGATTGATTAAGACGGCTTCGTCTGCGAACGAGTGCGACGAGGCACGCTCAATCAGCATGAATCGCCGGAGCCGCTTTAAGCTGCGCGGCCAACAGGTCGACGACCGCGCGCACCCGGCTCGACGTCTCGCCGGCCTCTTTATGGACGACATGAACCGGGACCGGCGGCGGCGTGAATTCAGGCAGCACGATTTCCAGTTCGCCGCGTTCGACCTGCGGCGCGATCATGTAAGACAGAACCCGTGTGATGCCCCGACCGGCGACCGCCGCGGCGATCGCCACGTCGGCGCTATTGGCCTGCAGCCGCGATCGCGTTTTGACGCTGTAACTCCTGCCCTGTTGCGCGAACGCCCATTCGCCGCGGTTCATGATGTTGGTGAAATCTATGGTTTGGTGTTCGACCAGTTCGCGCGGTGATTTCGGGTGGCCGGCCGCTGCAAGATAGTCTGGCGATGCGCACAGCACCCGCCGTACCGAGCCGACGCGGATCGCGGCGAGCGCGGAATCCGGCAACTCTGCAATCCGCACGGCGATATCGATGCCTTCGTCGACCAGGTTGACCATCCGATCGACGAACAATGTGTTAAGGGTGATCTCCGGATAGCGATCGAGGATGTCGAGCAAAATCGGCGTCAGCACGATGCGGCCGAACAGCGCCGAGCCGGTCAACGAAACAGCACCGCTGGGCGCGCCGTGGATGCCCGCAGCGTGGCGGTCCGCCTCCGCAATCTCGGCGATGATGCGCCGGCAATCGGCGACATAGCGCTCGCCGGCACCGGTCAGTCGGACGGCGCGTGTCGTGCGATGCAGCAACCGCGCGCCGAGCCGTGCTTCCAACTCGCCGACCGCCCGGGTCACTGACGGCGGCGACATGTTCATACGTCGTGCCGCCGCGGCGAATCCGGCTTCTTCGGCGACGGCGATGAATACCGCCATGGTTTGAAGTCGATCCATAGATTATTCCATATTATGGAATAATCTATTCTATAAAAAGTCTATTCAATAGATATACTGAAACTTCCAAATTGTCGGGCATCGACCAGTCGAACTTAACGAAGGGGTTCGACGCCCCTTCATCGCAAGGAGAGGCAGCATGCCAGACAACGCCATCACCCGCGGCGCCCATCATATCGGCTTAACCGTTCCCGACGTCGCGCAGACGCGCGGGTTTTTCGTCGACACGCTCGGTTTTTCGCAAGTCGGCGAAATACCCGACTATCCGGCAGTCCTCCTGACCGACGGCGTCACCATGATCACCCTGTGGGGCGCTGCCGATCCGGCGACGGCGGTTCCGTTCGACCGCAAGAACGTAATCGGCCTGCACCATTTCGCCCTCACCGTAGACGATGCCGATGCCCTGCAATCGCTGCACGGCGTCCTGCAAGCCACCTATGGCGTCGAGATCGAGTTTGCGCCGGAACCGTTGGCCGGCGGACCGACCCAGCACATGATCTGCGCCATTCCCGGCGGCATCCGCGTGGAATTCATCGCGCCCGCTTCATAATCGCATCGCAATAATCGCGCCCGCAGCGGAGAAACGTCCATGGATCAGCAACTAGCGAATTCGGCGTCGCCGTTTCATCCCGGCGAACAGCGCGCTCAGGAACGTATGGGCGTGCGCGAGAAGCTCGAGAAGGTCGGCCGCAAGCACATTCGCGATTACTTGCCGGATCAGCACCGGGAGTTTTATGCGGCCCTTCCCTTCGTGCTGCTGGGCACCGTCGACGCGCAAGGCCGGCCGTGGGCGTCGCTCGTCGCGGGACGGCCGGGATTTACCACGTCGCCGGATCCACGACGGCTCGACATCGCCAGTCAGCCACTGTTCGGCGATCCGTTGAACCAGACATTGGAACCGGGCGCCGAGGTCGGCCTACTGGGGATGCAACCGGAGACACGCCGGCGCAACCGGATTACCGGTAGGATCGACACGATCGGCGCAGAAGGTTTTTCCATCGAGGTCGGTCAGAGCTTCGGCAACTGCCC
>JBFKGW010000104.1:0-7698 GCA_041633145.1 Alphaproteobacteria bacterium | reverse complement strand
CCCAACCGGACAGGGACGACAGTGTCTGCATGCCAACGGCGAGCTCAGCGATGACGTGCTCGGCCGGGCGCGAGCCGTCGAGTTCGATTTTGCGCTCGCCCGGTGTCGCGAAATTGTGATGGGAGTAGCCATGCTGCAAAACTGCGATGTGGCGCTCGTTCCCCATCCGCGCGCGGAACGCGCCATCCACCCGCCGCGGCACGGTCGCCAACGCCACATCGACGTCGACCTTGTCGCGCAACACCAGCAGGCGCTCTAATCGGTCGGTCATTTCGCCGGCGTCGTCGTCGCGCCACCACAACGTGGCGGTTTGTCCGGCCGACGCCCAGCGGTCGAGCTCGGCGCTCAGCAGAGCCCAAGGCGCGTCCGCCGATTGGCCCGAAGGTTCCAATGGCTCAGCCGCTTCGTACAACCGTTCGTCCTCCCTTTTCGGGGCGCGGGAGACCGTCCTTTCCAGCCGCCCCAAGCGGTATATTTACCGCATCGCGTAACCCGCCCAAAGCCATGATAGTCTAGCAAATCCGGCTAATTTTGGGCGTCGAAAACCGCCGCGAGCGCATCCTTCAGATAGGTTGCTGAACGTTGTGCGCCGTCCATGTTCACGACCGCGCGACTATCTGGTGCGGCGCTTAATGCCCGCTCAGCCGCAGCTGCGACCGCGGCCGCCGAAACCTCGTTTTGCATGACCACTTCGATGACACCGCGCTCGGCGAGCAGTCCGCAGCGCAGGGTTTGTTCGCTCTCCAGGCCGCCGGCGTAGGGCAGGCAAACCGCACGGGCGCCGGTGGCCAGGATCTCCATAACCGTGTTGTAGCCGCCCTGGGAGATCGACAGGCGGCAGTTGGCGAGCAGTTGCGCGAAATCGGTTCGCGCCCGCTCGACGATGACGCCGTCCGGCGCAGAATTACGGCACGCCTGAAAGTCGGCTTCCGGATAGTTGTGCCCGAGCAATACGCGCCACGGCACGTCGGCGAGCGAGGTCAGCGCGCGGGCGCCGATTGCCGCGGCCAGCATACCTTCGCTGACCGCGCCGCCGCCGGTCGACACGATGACCTCGCCATGGCCGGGGCTGCCTGGCCCACCGGGCGCCGGCGGCGGGTCGGCGACGTAGCCGGTGTAGCGGATGAGGTCGGCGATATCGCGCAGCCGCGGAAAGGTCTCGTCGAAGGCGATGAAGTCGGGGTCGCCGTGGATCAGCACCAGGTCGAAATAGTCGTGCGCGCGTTGCACCATTTCGTCGACGCGCTCGGGCTTGTCGGGTTCGACCAGAATGTCGCGCACCGATGAGGCGATCAGCGGCCGGCCGCCCCGATCGGCTTTGGCCTGCCGGGCCTCGATCAGCAGCGGCTCGATTTCGAAGCGCATCTGCCGCCGGCCGAACGGATACATCTCAACCAAAATGATGTCGGGCGCAGAGCGGCGGTACACATCGAGCAGCAGTTCGCAGCGCCGTTGCTTCCAGGCGTCGTCGATTTGGTTATCGTTTTCGTCGACCAGAACTTTGAAAAAGCGGTCGACGGCGCGCGTCGGCGGCAGTTGGACGAAGTGCGTTGCGCCGCCTTTGAAACCGGGCACCGGCGTACCGCCGGACACCAGTGTGACTTCGATGCCGTTGGCCTCCAGCGCACGGGTCAACGTGCCGGCCCGCATCAGATGCCCGATGCCCAGAAGATGCTGAACGTAGAACAAGGCTTTTAACGGCCGGTCCACGACGGTCACGCTACGTTTTCGGCGGCGAGGCGCACGTTCAGTTCGGCAACGTGCGGTTGCCCATCGTCGGTCAACGTGAACACCTGCAGGGCCTGGCGGCTCAATTTGTCGGGTGGGTCGGTGCGCATGTCCCAGTCGGTCGCCAGCGCATAGATGGCACGGATAATGCCCCGGTGGGCGACGACCAGACGGTCTTGCCGTTGCTGCGCCAGCTCCGCCAGTGCCGGCCGCAGCCGGTTTTGGACGTCGCGCGGGCTTTCGCCACCTTCTGGCCGGAAGTCGACCCCGCGCGCTTCGTTGCGCACCATCGTCGTACCCTGTTCGTGACGCAGCTCGCCTAGCGTGCGGCCCTCCCACGTCCCCCAGTCCATCTCGATGAATCGCCGGTCGATTGATTGCGGCCCGAGATCGGGGTGGGTGGTGCGCAGAATCTCGATGGTGTCGAGGCAGCGCCGCAAGGGACTCGAGACCATTGCCGCGCGGCCCCACGTGTCTGGCAATTGCCAGCTCGCCACTGTTGCGCGGCCGCTCTCACTGAGCTCGGTGTCGCGGCGGCCTTGCAGGCGACCGTCGGCGTTCCATTGGGTGGGGCCGTGGCGGAGTAGCGCAATTGCGGTCATCGGCGGCGATACCCCATTTCGACAAGCTGCAGGGTGCGGTCGATGTCGGCCGCTGCTCGCGGGATATCGTATTGTTCGTGCACCCGTGATGCGGCGTTTCGCGACAAAGTTTGCCGCAGCTTGACATCATCGAGCAGACGGCCAACCGCGCAGGCGAAAGCTTCTGCGTCGTCGGGCGGCGGCAACAGTCCGGTGACGCCGGGCGAGACGATATCCGGCACCCCGCGCTGCTTGCCGGCAACGATCGGCAGACCGGCAGCTTGCGCCTCAAGCAGCGCCATGCCGAAGGCTTCGTCGACGGCAGGCCAGACCAGCATGTCGCAGGCGGCATAAGCGTCGGCCAGTTCTGCCGGGTCGAGTTCGCCGAGGAATACGGCGCGGCCCGGCACCAGTTCGTAGAGCTCTTGCGTTATCTCGTCGCGGCACGGTCCGTCGCCGACGACGACGAGGCGCCAGGTCCGGTCGTTCAGTCGTGCCACGGCGGTTGCCAGCAAATGGTAGGACTGACGCTTGGCGCCGGCGCGCATCATGCCGACGGCGAGTAACAGCGGCATGTCTTCGGGCCAGCCGAAATGATGGGCATAGCCCATCCGAATATTTTGCCGCCGCGCCGCCGCCGCGCGGAGCGGCGTCGAATCGACGAAGGGGAACAGCCGCTTGTGATAGGTCTTCGGCCCGATCAATTCTTCCAGGCAGCCCCAATCGTCGCTATTGACGGTGAAAATCGCGTCGGCTTTGGCGATGGCTTGGTTGGCGCCATGGTAGCCGATATCCCAGGGACCGCCGGCGCGTTTGGGCGCGGTCGACGCTTCGGCGATCAGATAGGGAATGTCCAATTCGGCGGCGACCGTGGGGCCGAGCCAGTCGGGCGCCTTGTGATAGACATGATAGGTAAACCAGGCTTCCGGGCGGTTTTCAGCGGGGCGAGATTCAAACCGTCGTGCCAGTTTGATCGCCAGCTTGCCGCCCAGCCGGCGCAAACGGTCCTGCCGATTGGGGTCGCCCGTGCCGTCGCGGCTGACGAACCGGCAGGCGATCTCGCTCTCGTGCCCGCGTTGCGCCAGCGCTTTCAGGAATAACCGCGCCAACTGCCGATCGCCGGAGGGCACCGGGTGGTCGGGCGGCTTCATCGGCGCGTAGAAAGCGATCCGCATATCAATCAGTTTGACACAGCGCGTTCGGCCGCCGGTGCTGCGGCGAGCAACGCTGCGATAGCGTCGTGTCCGCCATCCATCTGGAAGTCGGCTCGTAGTTTTGCCAGCGCTTGCTCGGCCAGGCGTTGCCGCAAGGGCGGGTCGCCGGCGAGTTCAACGATGGCGGCGGCCAAGGCGGTGCGGTCGCCGGGCGCGACCAGCCGGCCGGTCGCGCCGTCGTCGATTAATTCAGGGATCGCCGAGACCGCGGTGGCGATGCACGGCACCGATTGGCTTTGCGCCTCCATCAGGACGTTGGGTAGGCCGTCGCGGTCGCCATCGTCCGCCACCTTGCTGGCGAGGACGAAGATGTCGGCGGATTGCAAAACCTCCTGAACCTTGGTTTGCGGTTGACGGCCGAGCCAATCGATCTTGCCAGCGAGGCCGAGGCGCTCGGCTTGCTTCGTCAAGGACGCGGCCAGCGGCCCGCCGCCGATATGGGTCAAGCGCCAGGATAGATCAGGCGGGAGCAGCGCCAGCGCGGACAGCACATCGCTATAGCCTTTCTTTTCGACCAGGCGCCCGACCGAGACGAGCGAAATCGGCGACGTTAGATCTGTGCCGTCGTTGCGCGGGCGGCTGGACGGGTGCGGTGCGAACCGGTTCAGATCGAGGCCGTGATAGTTCAGATGAATTTTCGATTTGCTCTCGGCATCAGCAGCAAGGCCGCACAAATGTTCGGCGCCGTGGGCGGTGCACGTGGTCAGCCACTGGGCGTCCTGAATTTTTTCCCGCTTCTCCCATACCGGCGTCGTCCAGATGTCCTTGGCGTGCGCCGAGACCGCAAACGGCAGGTCGAGCATGGTGGCGGCGTAGCGGGTGACGGACGCCGGCGTGTGCAAAAAGTGCGCGTAGAGAAAATTCAGGTTAGGCGCTCGCTCGTGCGCCAGCACGCAGGCCTGCCCGAACCGCCGGATCCGGTTAGGCGTGAAATCGCGCCTTAGATCGCGCCAGAACTTTTTGCGCGCGGCGTGGTAGCCGGCGAGCCGGCGGGCAGACCACCAGGCGCGCAGAACGCGCAGCGGCTCGCGCCACAAATATTCCGGTAAGTAGGAGACCGGCGCGGCGATCTCATCGTGCACGGGATGGGTTGTGGGATCGTAGGGCTGCCGCAGCGAGATAATCTGCAAGCGCAGGCCGCGCGCTTCCAGACCCTGCAATTCCTGCGCGATGAAAGTCTCCGACAGGCGCGGATAGCCCTTGACCACGACGCCAACCAGCGCATCCGGGCGGCCGTCACCGGCGGCTCGTTTGGGCCGCTCTGGGTCGGCGTATGCCTCGCCGGAATGGTCGATAAGGTGGCTGGTCGCCGACACGGGCAACGCTACCCGGCGTCTTCCGCGGTCGTCCTGCGATCGCCTGCAATGCTGTCGAATTCGCGCCGGCGCGTAATGGCGATATCGGTCAGCCGGTTGACGTTATCGATGCCGTCGAGCAAGCCGGGCAGTATGACTTCTGAGGGCAGAGCCTGCTGCGGCAAGTGGCGCAATGCGGTCGCCATCGGTTCCCAATCGGGCGAGTTGGTTTGGAGATCGTTCGTGCTCTCGTGGACCAGCATTTTGACCAGGCCAAATTCTTGGCTGCGCGATGCGCGAATGAACTGTTCGAGCCGCGGCCGGGTGCGCGGCACGATCAACGCCCGTTTGTCGAAGGAAAGAATCTCGCAAAACGTATTGTAGCCACCCATGGCGACGATGGCGGTGGCATTGGCGATCAATGCCTCGGGGTGCGTGTCGAAGGTTATCGAATCGACGTTGGACAATTTTGCGATGCGCGCATTAAACGAGACTTGCAGGTCGGGATCGAGAAACGGCCCAAAGACGAAAAACGCCGGGACCGGCAGTCCGGGGTCGTTCTCGTAGGCCCGCAATACCCAGTCGAATACGACGTCGCCATCGCCGCCGCCGCCGGCGGTGACCAGAATGTAAGGCTGCTCGCGATAGGGAAAATCGGTCGCTGGCACCACACCGTCACGCAGATTGCGGCGCAAGTAGCCGGTATACACCGTCTTGCGGTGGACCGAGGGGGGCAGATTGAGACCATCGAGCGGATTGCAGATCTGCGGCAAACCGTAGACCCATAATTCGTCGTATAAGTTTTCGAGCGTCGGCATGACGTTCTTGTTGCGCCATTCCGGGCCGAGCAGGTGCGGGTCGTCGAGGATGTCGCGCAAGCCAAGCACCAGAAATGTGCCACGTTGCTTGAGCATGTGAAGCGTCTCGAGAACTTCGCCGCGCAGACCGTGCGGCTCTTTGTCGACGATGAACAGGTCGGGATCGAACGCGGCAGCGGTATGAAGAATGATGGCCGCGCGCAACGCCACCGTCTCTTCGATGTCCATCGGCAGTTTCAGCGAGACATATTCACCGTTTTGCAATTTCACGACGCCGGGCAGGCGCACGAAGTCGACGCGGTCGCGAAAATCGAAATTGCCGATAATCGGCGAACCAGACAGGATCAGCACGCTGACGTTAGGGTCATGCTGTACGAGGGCGTGCGCAATGGCGCGGCACCGCCGCAAGTGTCCCAGACCGTAAGAGTCGTGGCTGTAGATCAGAATGCGCTTGTTGGGGTACGGCATCGGTGACATCAGATTTGGCCAGGGCTTGACAGCGCTGAGACTATTACACAACTGACGATGGCGCAAAAACCTTCGTTTTTAAGCACCGCCGGCAGGCTAGCGCCACTGTCGATTTGTTGGGTTCGGTAAGCTAGGTTAGTGAGATTCGCGCCGGCGCCAATGCTAGGCGCCGGGGCAACGAGGAGATCCAGAGTGGCCGAGCGGATGGACCGCAGTATGTACCGCTTTGTCCTGAAGCACAGCGGTCGCCAGCAACTCTACATTCTGATTTTCGTCACGATCTCTTGGCCGATCGGCTTCATGCTGTTCGATGTGCCCAAGCAGATTATCAATCGCGCGCTGGGCGGCGAGGGCCCGCCATTTGTCGCGTCGGTACTGGGCCTGTTCGATTTTACGTTCTTCGGCTCGCAAACCATGTTCCTGGTCATCTTGTGCGTTTTTTTTCTGTTTCTCGTTATCCTCAACAATGCGCTGAAATTTCACATCAACACCTCGAAAGGCCGCACGGCCGAACGGCTGCTGCGCCGCCTGCGGTACCAATTGTATTCGCGCGTCCTGCGCTTTCCGCTGCATCAATTCAAGCGCACCAGCCAGGGCGAAGTCATTTCGATGATCACCGCCGAGTCCGAGCCGATCGGCGCTTTTTTCGTCGGCTCGGTGGTCGACCCAGTGTTCCTCGGTGGCCAACTGATTGTGGCCATTGGCTTCATCGTCGTCCAGAACCCGCTGCTTGGCGTGGCGGCGGCGGCCCTCTATCCGATTCAGATCTACGTCGTGCCGCGCTTGCAGAAGCGTGTCAGCGCGCTAGCCAAGGCCCGGCTGCGGGAAATCCGCCGCCTGTCCGACCATGTCGGCGAATCAGTGACCGGCGTCGTCGACGTCCACGCCAACGATACGTCGAACTTGGAACTCAGCCGGTTCGCCGACCGTTTGTCGGCGATCTACAACATTCGCTTCGAAATATTCCAGCGCAAGTACACGATCAAGTTCCTCAACAACTTTCTCGATAAACTGGCGCCGTTCCTGTTCTATCTGTTCGGCGGCATCCTGGTCATCGAGGGCGATATCACCATCGGCGCTTTGGTCGCTGTCATTGGCGCCCACAAGGAAATGTCGCAACCGTGGAAAGAGCTGCTCAACTGGTACCAGCAGCAGGCCGACGCACGGGTTAAATACGAGCAAGTGGTCAGCCAGTTCGACCCCGACGGCATAATGGACGAGGCGCTGCAGCTCACGGAACCGGACGGCGCCCCGTCGCTGGCGGGCCCGGTCGAATTCGCCAATGTAAGCCTGGTCGACGAAGACGAAGTGCGCCGTCTATCTGGCCTCACACTCAATCTTGCCCCTGATAGCAGCGTTGCCGTGGTGGGCAGCGGCAGCAGCGGCAAGGATTATTTCGCACTCCTGCTGGCGCGTCTGGTGGTGCCGACCGGCGGCCGCATAACGGTGGCGGGGCACAATTTAGTCGAACTGCCGGAATCGGTTACCGGGCGGCGGCTCGCCTATGCCGGCGGCACGCCCGTGATGCAATCGGCCTCGGTGCGAGACAATCTGGTCTATGGCCTGAAACACCGGCCGTTGCGCCCGCCTGACT
>JBFKGW010000103.1:0-7716 GCA_041633145.1 Alphaproteobacteria bacterium | reverse complement strand
GGAACCGGCTGGGCGAACCCGGCGCGGTCCGGTTCATCGTCGACAAGGCGCCGTTCAACTCCGAACATATCGGCCTCGTTCGTTTGCTCTTTCCCGATGCGCCGATTATCCACGCGGTGCGTCACCCCCTTGATACCGTGCTATCGAGCTTCTTCGTGAACTTTGCCGAATACCAGCCGTGGTCGTTTTCGCTCGACGCTGCCGCGGCGCTGTTTGTGCGCATGCACGATCATCTGACCGCGATGGTGCCGGATCCTGTGGGTGATGTCCTGCCCGTGCGTTACGAAAAGCTTGTCGAAGATCCCGACACAGTCGTACGCACCATGCTCGATCATGTAGGCGTCGCGTGGAACGAAGCCTGCCTGAAATTTCACGAACACGCCGCCGGCGTGCGCACGGCGAGCTATGCTCAAGTCGCGCGCCCACTATACGATTCCTCCGTGTTTCGCTATCGCAACTACCTGCCGTTCATCGATCTCGCGGTCCTTGACAAGCTACGGCCGGCGGTAGCGGCGCTCGGTTACGATTATTCGACATAATGTCATAGGGTCGCGGCACCGCATCAAACAACTTCGGTGACCATTGCCTTGGTCGCGATGTGGTACAGGCGCTCAAACTCATCGAGCCGGCGTGAACCAGCAAAATTTGCCGTTTTTTCCGTAAATCGGTGACATCGATCAGAGCCTTATCCGAACTGCGGAAAAGCTCGATAACGTGGGAATCTCTCTCCCTCCGCCAGATTTTCCAAAGCTGCGCCGCCATCTCCGCGTTTGACCGCAATCGCGTGCGCAACCCGCTCGGTCCAACGTGACGGACCTGCTGCGCGTTTTTTCAGATAAGTAAACTGTCACGGTAATTGCGGAATTCCAATTCGCCTTACATGACGATCGCCGCGCGGCCGGTGATCGCTTCGGCCTCGAGGCGGTCGTGCACAGTGTTTGCCTCTTCCAGCGAATAGGTCTCGGTAACCAGCGGCCAGACCTCACCGCGGGCACAGATTGCCAGCGCCTCGCCGATCTCTCCCGCGGTAAACGCCTTGCTGCCGAGCACATCGATCTCGTTGACCAGTAGCTGCGCCGCCGAAACTTCGAACGGCATTGCGTTACCGCCGAGTGTGACCAGCCGACCGCCTTTGCCGAGCGCCTGTACCCCGGCTTCCAGCGTTGCCTTGCTCGAGACAAAGTCGACGACGACGTCGACGCCACCGCCAGTTGCCTCCTTGAGCGCTGCGGCGACATCTTCACGCGAGGCATCGACGGTCGCCTCAGCGCCGACTTGTCGGCACGTCGCCAGCTTATCGGCTGAGATATCGACCGCGATCACGCGGGCATGCGCCCATTTGGCCAACATCACCATGTGGATGCCGAGACCACCGCCGGCACCGATCACCGCCACCGTATCGAGCGGCGTAATACGGGCCCGTTTCAGGACTTTGTGGGGCGTCACGATGGCATCGCAGATGACGGCAATTTCGGCCGGATGGTTCTTGTGGTCGAGCGCTTCCGGCACTTGGATGAATACGCGCGCCGGTAACTTCACATACTCGGCGTAGCCGCCGTCTGCGTGCCGGCCGACGAACCCGGCAAGGTTGTCGCACAGCGGCTCGCGGTCGGCCTTGCACCAGCGGCAGTAACCGCACGAGAGGTAGGCATGGGTGGTCACGCGGTCGCCGAGCGAGAACCCCGCCACGCCGGAACCGATCTCGACGACCTCGCCGAGAATCTCGTGGCCGATCACCCGCGGGAAGGTCGCATCGGTGCGCCCGCGCACCGCATGGTGGATCGTCAGGCCCGACCCGCACGCCAGCACCCTGGCAACGATCTCGCCGTCACCGGCGACCGGATCGGGCCGCTCCTCGAGCACAAATGGCGTATCCGGCGCATGCAGCACCATCGCTTTCATGGCGTCCTCCCTGGTCTCTCGTTGCAAGCCATTGTGAACTGTCTCAGCGCCCGCACAAGATCTCTTGCTGGTATTGGCGATAACGGCGACGGTAGAATACGGCCGAATGGCCCCCGATTTGGAAGGGCGTTCGTGGCGCAAGTGAAAGGAAGTTAGATATCGATTAGCGCTTTATCCGCACCACTAAAAAGCGCGCCAACGTCTGAATTCCTCTCCCTCCGCCACTTGAACCGTTCAGCAGCTGCCATAAATGTGCGGCGCCGTAGAATCGGAAATAGTTCCACGATATGTGGCACATATCGGCAACGCTGACCCTAAAAGTTTCTCATAAGATTTATTTTTGGTTTCGACGCTCGGCGATGACCCGCAGCTTCTTGACATAGCCAGAAATGGCGTGGTCGCTGAACGTTGCGCTGAGAGCCTTTGGATTGAGCGCTTTCAAAGCGCCCAAGAACTTGCCGATAACAACGTGGCGAAAGCGCGCCCAGGCTGCCGCTGAGCCGATTTTAAGCTTTGCCGAATTACCATCGCCCACCAGAAACCGCATGTCGCCGGCGTGTTGAAAACCTACGAAGCCAGCACTCACAAATTTTTCGACAGGTCGTTCGAGCCAAGTCAACAACGGCAGATTGGGAAGCCACAGAAGGACGGTTCGCAGCACTGTATTGCCCGGCACCATGGGAACACCGTCGGCACTGTTGACGACCCGGTAGATTGGTGTCTTCACACTGTCCGACCATTCGGCCGTGCCAACTCGCGGACTCCCGAAGGTGTAACATGCCGAGATCAGAAAATCCTTTTCGAGGGTATGTGTCGCCGCCGTCGCGAGTGCGCCGCCCAGAGAATGACCAGTAATAAAGATCTGCAAGTCCGGATGATTCAGAGACAATTCACCAAGAGACTTGCGTAAATGTCCCTCGACGCTCTCGAAGGCCTTGGCGAATCCCTGATGCGCCTTGCCATCGGCCGTGTCGTAGAAGCGCGCGCTGAGGTCGGTGAAAATGTCGCGTTTATTCTTCTCCGTTCCGCGGAATGCGAGGACCGCAAAAGAACCAGGACGAATAGCCAGGAATGCCTGCGTTCCCGTGACATCACAGTCAAAAAATTCGATCCGACTGAATCCAGCATTCGTCAATGTTCTCAAGAGGTTGGCCTGCGCGTTTTCGTCTTTTTCAAAATCTCTATAGGCTAATTGCGACATGTTGGCCAAAAGCCAGGCCGACCGATCAGAATAGGCTGCGCGAGCGAGCGGCGGATCGAGCAGGTTTTCGGCACCGGTAAACGGCTCAGATGCGTCGGCAACATGAGTGTGGGGCGCGACCAGATAAAATTGTCCTTCCGGTCCATCGTACTTGGCGCTGCCGTTTTTTTGCGCTTCCAGGAGACGTTTCTGTAGTTCGGTGAAATCTTCTTTCGCCGGTTCCATGCTGCTCTCCCGCTTATTGTATTTGCCGAGGGGAGTTCAATTATAGCGTTATGAGATTTACCGTCTAAAGAGCTTTTCAGAACGCCTGAAAGTGGTTGGTTGTTCGCGCGACAGTCACGCCGCGTTCATGCGGTCAGGGTGCGCCGGCCTCGCCGCGACCGCGCTTTACGCATCGCCCAACTAACTTCTCTCGTCAAACGTCATTTCGTAAAAAAATTCGCAATAACAGCGAGTTCGCTGTTTCAGAATCGGAATACTCCCGTGTATTAGAATCGATGCTTTCGGTCGCCAGTACGGCGGTCGGTTGAGGCGGCTCCCAGTCGCGCCAGGGAAGAGCGGTAGAACGAGTAAATTTATTATGCATGTCCTCGCTATTGCGTCCCGAAAGGGCGGATCGGGTAAGACGACATTGACCGGTCATCTATCAGTCGAAGCCGAGCGGCAGGGCCACGGCCCGGTTGCGGTGATGGATGTCGATCCGCAAGGCAGCCTTGCTGCGTGGTGGAACGAGCGCGAAGCAGCGACGCCGGTATTCGTCAACACGTCGCTGGAGATGCTACCCGATGATATCGAACGGCTGCGCGCGGCGGGTATACGCACGGTAATCATCGATACCCCGCCAGCGATCACTGGGGCGATCAGGCAGGTCGTCGATGTTTGCGATTTGGTGCTGATTCCAACGCGCCCGAGCCCGCACGATTTGCGTTCCGTTGCGGCGACGGTCGCCCTGGTCGAGGACATGGAAAAGCCGTTGGTGTTCGTCATTAACGCCGCGACGCCGCGCGCCCGTATAACCAAAGAAGCCATTGTGGCGTTATCGCAACACGGGCCGTTGGCGCCGAGCCTGATTCATCAGCGCGTCGATTTCGCCGCCAGTATGATCGACGGCCGTACGGTGATGGAATTGCCGAACGCGCAGTTGGCGACCGCCGAAATCGAGCGTATTTGGCAATATCTCGCCCAACGAATGGGGATTAAGTCACCGGCGCCGGATGTCATGCCGCATGTGGAGACGGGCGACGTTGAGGAACTGCAGGTGGCGGTATGAGCGGCGGGCAGCCGGCCTCTCTCGATAGTTCTTTATTAGCGCGCAAGGGCGACGCAACACCGGCGATACAAGATCAATCGCCGCTCGTCTTGCGTCTCGAGCCGAATCTGCCGGAACCCGACAAACCCACTGCGGCGTCGGAGAACGACGGGCCGCCGGTCAAGGCCGGAGTGAGGTTTCTAACAAAATGGCGAAGGGAAGCGATGAGCCGGCTCGCGAGCGCTCGGCCGGGCCTTCGCTTGGCGGCGATAGCTGCAACGGCCGCGGTGGTCGTCGCCGGCCTTTGGTTGTTCATTGATAGCAGCGAAAAAATGCCGCAACAGGCTGCCAGCGGCGCCAGCGCAGTTGCGGCGGCTGACGCCGACAATCAGAGCCTACAACTCAGTCTGACAAGCGTGCCCGAGGCACCCGAACCTCCGTCTGAGCAAGCGGTGGCAGCTGATCCGTCGCCAGATGCGAACGCTGCATTGCCGGCAGCCGCGGCCTTGGCGGCGACGGAACCGTCTGACGAATTGCCGGCGGCGGAGCCGCCAGCCACCACTCTCGAAACCGCCGCACCGGCGGGCGGTGCGATCCTTCCGGTAAAGGCACCGTCGAGCGAAGTGGCGCCGCCGGTCGGCGACCTGGACGCCGTGCCCGACATACCGGCAGTCGTTCCCAAGTCGGTAGCACCCGTTCCGGTCCCCAAAGCTAAGCCCGAGCTACCAGGTGCGTCAGCGGGTGCCTACGCTGTGCAGCTGGCGTCGATCGCGGTCGAAGAACGGGCACAAGAAGAGGCATTCCGCCTGCAAAAGCAGCTCGGTGCCGTGCTCGGCGGGCGCGAGATCAAGGTTGAGCGCGCCGTGGTCGCCGGCAAGGGGACGTGGTACCGGTTGCGCGCCGGCGGCTTTCAAAGCCTCGCCGAAGCGCGCGCCGCTTGCGCTCAAGCGGTCAAACTCAAAGCCAATTGTCTGGCAATTCGCCGCTAAGAATCGGTTTTAAGCGCTCGCCGATGCGGCGGCGTGGTCGGGCGCGACGTTCAACGCATCAAACAGGTCAGTGACCTCCAACGCGGCGGCCTGCTGGCTCGCCGACAGCGGCCGGTCTTGCGCGATAGTCGGCAGGTCGAGCACTGTGAGCCCGTTTAAGAACAGTTCGCGAAACACCACGCGCTCGCCCAATCCCGGCGCCAGCCGAAACCCGATACGGTGGGCCAGCTTCACCAGGATCTGTTCGATATCCTCGCGGTTGCGCGAGTGAACGTGCGGCAGGCGGTTGCGAATGACCACCCAATCGATCGGTGGGTGGCCGTCAATAATTCGTTGATTGCCATATTCCCACGCCATCCGGCAGTACCGGCACGGCGCCAGAATCTTGCGGTTAACCGGGTCGATTTCCGCCAGTACATCGATATCGAGCAAGCTGTCGTTGACCGGGGTCACCAGGACATCGGCAATTTCATGGCCGGCACGCGACAAAGGAGTCGGGCTACCGGGCGTATCGACGATGACGATATCGCAGTCGGCGAGTTCGGCGAGACCCGCCTCAACCGACTGCCGCGCCGCCGTTTCGACGTCAGATGATTCCGCGCCCTCCGGTTCGCCAATTCGTACATTGCGGGGAAGCGGCAGCGGTCCGGACGCTTCGCTGTAGTTTTGGCGATGCTCGAGATATCGCGACAACGTAGCTTGGCGCGGGTCCAAATCCAGCGTGCCGACACGGTAGCCCCGATAGAGCGCCGTGATCGCCAAATGCAGCGCGGTCGTCGATTTGCCGGTTCCACCCTTTTCATTGCCGACGACGACGACCTTCTGGCGTGAACGGGGCACGCTAACGAATCCGATATCCGCCTCTGTCGCCATTTGCACTATTCTGTCTCCATTACTTGGCTAAAAGTTACTTGGCTAAAGGTTGCGATCCCTCAGAACATAACCTCCCATTCTGAGTCGCTGGCTACCTCTTCAGGTTTGCGGTTCTCGCGAGTCATTTCCGCAGCCGGCTTCGGCGCGGCGGTGGTTTTTTCCAAATCCACGCGCCACGCCTGAATCGCGGCAAGCCGCCGCGCCAGGGGCTCGGTCGCCGCCCAAGCCAAGACTTCCTCACCGCAGCGCGCCTTTTGCATGGCCCCCCAGCGCCGGCGTTTGGCCGAGCGAATGACAAACGTGATGTCTTCGCCTTCTAAGGCGGCGTCGAGCGAAGTGGAAAAGGGCGGGATTTGTTCGTCCATCACGGCCTCGACGGTGGGCCAGGTGATGCCAGTTTCGATCAACAGGGCGGCGATATCGGGCGAGCGGCGCGTCGCTACGCGAAAGCCAAAGTGAATACGGGCGTCGAGCGCGGCATCGCCAGCTGACGCACCTTCGATTTCCGAGATCAACACTGTCAAATCGTCGAGCAGAGACGGCGCCGCCGATGGCATCTCGGATTCGTCGCGCGGCTCGGTATGAGCCGGATTGTCGGCTGGCGATGAAACATGCGGCACTGTCATTGGACCCCAGGCGCCAACATAGGCGACTCGGACAAGTCGTCCAAGCGACTTTGTCGCCTCTAACTCAGTAAACTAGGGTTAGTTTAGCGCGAGGCTAATTCTCGGGTTCGTACTGTTCGACCCCGCCCAGTTTCTCGAGGTCTTCAGCGCGGCCGCGCAATTCGATGGTGTTGCGGTCGGGGTCGCGCAAAAAGACCGACACATGGCCGTCCGCGCCGAATGCGACCGGCCCTTGAGTAATCACGATGCCGTTTTCGTTTAGCGAGGCGACGGTGTCGGCGATCGACGAGACGCGGAACGCGACATGGGTAAAGCCTGGGTATTTGTCGGGCACGTCCATCAGAATGTTTTTATCATCGTTGGCATTATTGGCGTTGAAGATGATGTTGATCTCGACGTCCTGATCGTTCCTCATGACCACGACGGCGTCGTTGTCGGCGGCGCGGATCTCCTCGAAACCGAACAGTTTGTAAAACGTCTTCGCACGATCGAGGTCGGCGACCCGGATGCCGATATGGTCCACGCGGTCTATGTTGATCATTTCCTAATTCTCCTATCTGGCCCGTCATCCCATTCGACGCCGAATGTGGTTCCCGGCGCCGCGATATCAAGACGCGGGCGGCCGTCTAAACGCGTAAATGCTCATAGATCCGAGCGTTGAGGCCGCTACATGGTTCGCCAATCGCCCGATTGCTCAAATGCCTCGGCGACGCGTAAAACCGTCGCTTCGTCGTAACGTTTGCCGACGATCATCAACCCCACCGGCAGGCCGTCGACCATGCCGCAGGGCACCGAAATCGCCGGGTGACCGCTAACATCGAACGGTGCGGTATTGCCCAACATGTTCAAGGCGACTTCGACATACTCTTCGCG
>JBFKGW010000102.1:0-7720 GCA_041633145.1 Alphaproteobacteria bacterium | reverse complement strand
TTCGGCCAGCCGATCGGCACCTTTCAGTTGATGCAGGGCAAGCTGGCCGACATGTACACCACCATGAACGCCTGCAAGGCCTACGTTTACGCCGTCGCCAAGGCGTGCGACCGTGGCGAGACCACCCGCAAGGATGCAGCGGGCGCAATTCTCTATGCCTCGGAGAAAGCGACCCTGATGGCGCTCGAAGCGATCCAGGCGCTCGGCGGCATGGGCTACATCAATGAGACCGCCACCGGCCGGCTGCTGCGCGACGCCAAGCTCTACGAGATCGGCGCCGGCACCAGCGAAATCCGCCGCATGCTGATCGGCCGCGAATTGTTCGAGGAAAGCGCCTGATGCGCGTCCGGGTGCCGGTATTGGCCTCCGTCCTATTGGTCGTGTTGGCGAGTCCCGCTGCGGCGATGCCGGAGCGCCTGAGCGGCGCACAGATCAAGCAATGGATCGATGGCAATACGGTGGTCGGCGTGTGGGCCGGCACCGCCTATCGGCAACTGTTCCGGTCCAATGGCACCACCACCTATGACGCCCAAGGGGCGGCGCGCGACGAGGGCCGCTGGTGGGTGACTGACACCGAGTACTGCTCGTGGTGGTCGGGCTCTGGTGAGGCCTGTTACCAGGTGCTGCGCGACGGCGATACCTTGATCTGGCGCACCAAAGGCTTGTTCAGCCGCTCGTTCGAAGCCAGCGTTCTGTCGGGCGATCAGTTGGAGGATAAGTGAGCGATGGCTGAAGTGCGGCGCATCAGTTCCAATTCGGCGTTCGAGGCGGCGGCGGGCTATTGCCGCGCCGTGGTCGACGGCGACTACGTCCACGTCGCCGGTACGACCGGCTTCGACTACGCCACCATGACCATTGCCGACGACGTCGCCGAACAGGCCGACCAAGCTTTTAACAACATCATCGATGTGCTGGCGCGCGCGCGCTGTTCGCTCGCAGATGTCGTGCGGGTGCGCTATTACCTAACCGACCGCGCCGACTTCGACAGTCTGGCGCCGGTCTTCAAGCGCCACCTTGGCGCAACGCCACCAGCCGCAACAGCGGTCGTTGCCGAATTGATCGACCCGCGTATCAAGATCGAAATCGAAGCGACCGCCCGGCGGCGCAACGCACAAGAAAGGGTAGAGTAATGCCCAGCGTTTTGATCATTGGCGCGAGCCGCGGTATTGGGCTCGGCTTCGCCCAGGCCTATGCGGCCGCAGACGGATGGCAAGTCCACGCCACGACGCGGACGATAGATAACCCGGGCGCTTTGGGCGAGATTGAAGGCGATATCAGCCTCTACGGATTAGACGTCATCGATGCCGGCCAGATCCATGCGCTGGCGATGGCGTTCGAAGATCGCGCGATCGACGTGCTGATCCACAACGCCGGCGTCTATGGCCGCGACATGAGCCGCGATCTGGTGCTGACCATCAATGCGGAAGCGCCGTTCCGAGTGATTTCGGCCCTCCTGCCGGCGGTCGAGCGCAGCCGGGAAAAGAAGATCGCCATCCTGTCGAGCCACATGGGCTCGCGCAACGGCGGCCCGACACCAAGCAACGCCTATGGCGCTTCGAAGGCCGCCTTGAATGACCGCTACCGCGAAATCGAGCCCGAGTGGCGGGCCCGCGGCATCAAGTCGGTGATCTTCCATCCGGGCTGGGTGCAGACCGATATGGGCGGCGCCGGCGCTGCGATACCGGTGGCCGATAGCGTTCGCGGCATGCGCCAGGTGATTAGCAGTCTGCGCGAAGTCAACAGCGGCAAATTCCTCGATTGGCAGGGCAGAGAGGTCGCGTGGTGACCCGATGCCCAGCGTGATGGTCATCGGTGCAAGCCCAATAGCCCCTCTCCCGGCGGGAGAGGGGTTGGGGTGAGGGGTTAGGAACGGTGACAAGTGCCCACGATCTGCGACGCCAGGCGACAGATGCCGAGCGGTTGCTTTGGCAGCGTCTGCGAAACCGTGGTTTGGCGGGATTAAAGTTTCGCCGACAAGTTCCGGTCGATCGCTACGTCGTAGATTTTCTATGTGAATCAGCTCGATTAATTGTTGAACTCGATGGCGGGCAGCATGCGATCGATGCCAAGAAAGACAATCTCCGTGATGCGCGGCTTGAAGAGTGTGGTTATTTGGTTGTGCGGTTTTGGAATCACGATGTGTTGCAAAACATGGATGGCGTTTTGGCTTCGATACTCGATCGCATCCCTCAGGAGTTTAACCGTGCGATATCGTAACCCCTCACCCGACAGGCCTTGCGGCCTGTCACCCTCTCCCTATGGGAGAGGGTTGCTTGACTTCGCGAAGGATGAACAGTGCCCAGCGTGATGGTCATCGGTGCAAGCCGCGGTATCGGCCTGGAACTGGCGCGCCAATACGCCGCGGCGGGCTGGCAGGTGCACGCCACCACGCGCACCTTGGCGCGGCCGGGAAAGCTGGGTGAATTGCCGGGCGATGTCACGCTCTATTCGCTCGATGTGCGCAGTGATGCAGACATTGCCGCGCTCGCCGAGGCGCTGGCAGACACGCCGATCGACGTGTTGATCTACAACGCCGGCGTCATCGGCAGCCGCGGCGACGGCGACGAGGCGACCCGCGCCGAGACGTTTCGCATCAATTCGGAAGCGCCGATCCTGGTCGCCACCGCTTTGCTGGAAAATGTCGCCGCCAGCGGTCAAAAGAAAATCGCTGTGATGTCGAGCGTCCAGGGATCGGGCCGCCTGGGCGGCAAGGGCGGATACCTGTACGGCGATTCTAAAGGGTTATTGAACGCCAAGTTCCGCGAGGTCGAACCGCAGTGGCGGTCGCGCGGCATCGCGGGCGTGGCGTTGCACCCCGGTTATGTGCGCACCGACATGACCGGGATGTTGGCGACGCTGTCGCCCAAGAAAAGTGTCAAGGGTATCCGCCAAGTGTTGGCCGATCTGAACCTCGAGACCAGCGGTCAGTTTCTCGATTACAAGGGTAAAACCGTCGCGTGGTAGCGGCAGGATAAATCATGCAAGAACGCGACGGACCAAACCAAGTAGATGCGATCAAGGGACTGGTCGCCGGATTTCGCGCCTTCCGGGCGCGATATTACGAGCAGCGTCCCGAACGCATGCATGAGTTGAGCACCCACGGCCAGTCGCCTGCCGTTATGGTGATTGCCTGTTCGGATTCCCGTGTCGATCCGGCCCTGCTGCTTGGCGCCGAGCCGGGCGACCTGTTCATGGTGCGCAACGTCGCCAACCTGGTGCCGCCCTATACGCCTGATAGCACTTACGCCGGCACCAGTTCGGCGCTGGAATTTGCGGTGCGTGACCTCAAGGTGGAGCATATCGTTGTGCTCGGCCATTCGGCATGCGGCGGCGTCGAGGCGCTGCGCAACGCGGTGTCCGGAACGCCGCCCGAGCGCGAATTTATCGCGCCCTGGATGGAAATTGCCGCGGCCGCCTGCAGTCAGGGTCACGATGGAGGTGTGCCGGACCAGCAAACCGTCGAGCACGACGGCATTCGTATTTCATTGAACAACCTGCGCAGTTTCCCCTGGGTAGCGGAGCGCGTCGACGCCGGCGATCTCACATTGCACGGCTGGTGGGTCGATCTTGTGCAGGGACGGTTGTGCCGTATCGAACCGGGCGGAGGTGCCGTCGAGCTGGTGCCGGCGAACGAGGAGTTATCGAGTGTTGCTGACTGACGAACAGCGCATGTTGCAGGACATGACGCGCAAGTTTGCTGCCGAGCAATTGGCGCCGAACGCTGCCGCGTGGGACCGCGACGCGACGTTTCCCGACGCTGCGGTCAAGGGCATGGCCGAGCTCGGCCTGATGGGAGTGCAGGTGCCGGAAGAATGGGGCGGCGCCGGCCTCGGCAATACCGAGCTCGCCCTGGTTACCGAGGAAATCGCGGCCGGCGACGGCGGTTGTTCAACCATTCTGGCGGTACAGAATTCGGTGGTTTGTATGCCGGTCTACAAATTCGGCAGCGAGGATCAGAAGCAGCGTTTCTTGAAGCCGCTGGCGACCGGCGAGTTGTTGGGCGCGTTTATGCTGACCGAACCGCACACCGGCTCCGACGCCGGCGCCATCAAGACGCGAGCGCAAAAGGTCGGCAACAAATACGTGCTCAACGGCAGCAAGCAGTTCATCAGCACCGGCAGCAAAGCCGGTATCGCCATCACCTTTGCGGTTACCGAACCGGCCGATGGCTCGAAGGGGATCAGCGCGTTCATCGTACCCACCGATACGCCCGGCTACACGGTTGCCCGGGTCGAGCACAAGCTGGGGCAACGCTCGTCGGAGACCTGCGCGATCACGCTCGACAATGTCGAAGTAACGCCCGATTTGCTGCTCGGCGAAGAGGGCGAGGGCTACCGCATCGCGCTGTCGAACCTGGAGGGCGGGCGTATCGGCGTCGCAGCGCAAGCCGTGGGCATGGCGCGCGCTGCTTTCGAGCACGCCGTGGCCTACGCGCGCGAGCGCGAGACCTTCGGTCAGAAACTGATCGAGCATCAGGCGATCGCCTTCAAGCTGGCCGAGATGAAGACCAAAATCTCGGTTTCCCGGCAGATGTATCTGCATGCCGCTGATCTGCGCGACCGCGGCGAGAAATGCCTGGAAGAAGCGGCGATGGCCAAGCTGTTCGCTTCGGAGATGGCCGAAGAAGTGTGTTCCGACGCGATTCAGATTCATGGCGGCTATGGTTATCTGCAGGACTTCCCGGTCGAGCGGATTTACCGCGACGTGCGCGTCACCCAGATTTACGAGGGCGCGTCGGAAATCCAGAAACTCGTCATCGCGCGAGAAATCGCAGGCGCGGATTGAGTAGTTCCACCATGCACAACGACAATCTCATGCCCGGCGAATCGCGGTATGAGGACCACGCCGGTCGATATCATCCGGGCGCAACCTACCGCGGGGAGACACCATGAGCGACGCACCCATTGAATTCTACTTCGATTTCAACAGTCCCTACGGATATGTGTGCGCCCACCTGATCGATAACTTTGCCGAGCGCTTCGATCGCACCACCGATTGGCATCCCATCCTCTTGGGCATGGCGTTTAAACAGACCGGCGCCAAGCCGATGGACGAGATACCAATCAAGGGCGAGTATCTGGCGCGCGACGCCGCGCGCATGTGCCGTTACTACGGCGTGAAATACCAGCACCCGGACGTTCATCCGTTTTCACCGACCGCCGCCTCGCGGGCGTTTTACTGGGTCAAGGATCAGGATCCAGCGAAGGCGAAGGAGTTTGCCATGGCGCTCTACACCGCCGCCCTGGCCAATAACGAGGATATCTCGGCGCCCGCTAGCGTCGCCCGCGTCGGTGCCACGGTTGGCCTCGATCAGAAGGAGATCATCGATGCGCTCGGCGAACCGGCAGTCAAGCAACGCCTGGTCGACGAGACCAACGCGGCGATCGAAAAAGGCGTGTTCGGCTCGCCCTTCATAATCGCCGACGGCGAGCCATTCTGGGGAGTCGATCGGTTCGAAATTCTTGAAGAATGGCTCGAAACTGGCGGTTTCTGATCAATCGGCTTCGGCGAGGACAGCTTGAAACACGTCGCGATCAACATTGCCGCCCGACAGCACCAGGCCGACGGTCTGGCCGCTGGCCTGGTCGCGTTCCTGGAGCAGTGCCGCCAGCGCGGCTGCACCGGCGCCTTCGGCGGCGTTGTGGGTGTCGGTGAAATAGTGTCGCATCGCCGCGCGAATCTCGGCCTCGCTCACGGTGACGATACGCTCGGCGTAGCGGTTGATCAGCGCGACCGCGTCGTCGTCCGGCACCCGGCAGGCCAGCCCGTCGGCCATGGTGTCGGCGCTGTTGGTCGACACCGGCTGGCCTTGCGCGAACGACAGCGCGTAGCACGGCGCATTCTCAGCCACCACGCCGACGATTTTGGTCGTCAGTCCAAGCGCTTCGCGCGCGGCGATGCAACCGCAGATCCCCGAGCCGAGACCGATCGGCACGTACAGCGTATCGAGATCGGGCACCGCGGTGAGCAATTCCATGGCATAGGTGGAAACGCCTTCAACAAGGTCCGCCGCGAACGACGGCACCATGGTCAAACGCCGCTCGTCGGCCAGGCCTTCGGCGTACTCGAAGGCCGCCTGGAAGTCGTGGCCGTGGACGACCAGTTCTGCGCCGAGCGCGCGCATCGCCGCGTTCTTTTCCGCCGAGTTGCCGTCTGGAACGACGATCACTGCCGCCAAGCCGTTGGCGCGCGCGGCAAAGGCGATCGATTGGCCGTGATTGCCCCGCGTCGCCGCAATCACCCCATTGACGCCCGGTTGGTCGGCGCACAGACGGGCCATGTAAAGCAGACCACCGCGCACCTTGAAGGCGCCGATCGGCGTGTGGTTTTCATGCTTGACCCACACCGTCGCGCCGCAACGTTCGGCGAGCAGTGGCCAGGCATATTGCGGGGTCGGCGGCAGCGCGGCGTAAACAGTTTCCGCCGCCGCCTCAATACCGGATTTGCGCGGCAGTTTCATGAGCGTTCCTATAGCACGGCAGACCGGACGGAAAAGCCATGACCACTCTGAAATCCGCGCTCGACGCCAAGGCGCAGGCCTTCAGCGAGAACACGCAAGCCATGCGGGCGGTCGTCGACGATCTGCGGCTGAAAGTCGCCGAGATCGAGCGCGGCGGCGGCGAGCGGGCGCGCGAGCGGCATCTGTCGCGCGGCAAAACGCTGCCGCGTGACCGCGTGCGGGTGCTGCTCGACGAAGGCTCGCCGTTCCTCGAGTTCTCCCAGTTCGCCGGCTACCAGATGTACGACGATCCGGTGCCGGCCGGCGGCATCATCACCGGCATCGGCCGGGTGTCGGGACGCGAATGCGTGGTTGTCGTCAACGATGCGACGGTCAAGGGCGGCACCTACTATCCGATGACGGTAAAGAAGCACCTGCGCGCCCAAGAGATCGCCCGCGAGAATCATCTACCGTGCATCTATCTGGTCGATTCCGGCGGCGCCAACCTGCCGCAGCAATCGGGCATCTTTCCCGACCGGGAGCATTTCGGCCGCATCTTCTACAACCAGGCGACGCTATCGGCGCAAGGCATCCCGCAGATCGCTGCGGTGATGGGCTCGTGCACCGCCGGCGGCGCCTATGTTCCGGCGATGGCCGACGAAAGCATCATCGTCAAGGAGCAGGGCACGATCTTTCTCGCCGGGCCGCCCCTGGTGAAAGCGGCCATTGGCGAGGTGGTCAGCGCCGAAGAACTGGGCGGCGCCGATGTCCACGCCCGCGTCAGTGGTGTCACCGACCACATGGCCAACGACGACACCCACGCGCTGGCGCTGGTGCGCAAGATCGTTGGCAATCTGAACCGGCCGAAGTCAGTCGGTTTGGAAACCCGCGAGCCCGCCGAGCCGCTCTATCCGCCTGAAGACATCTACGGCGCCGTGCCCGCCGATATCCGCAAACCCTACGACGTGCGTGAAATCATCGCGCGCATTGTCGACGGCAGTGAGCTCGACGAGTTCAAGGCGCTCTATGGCGAAACCCTGGTCACCGGCTTCGCCCATATTCACGGCTACCTGGTCGGCATCATCGCCAACAACGGCATTCTATTTTCCGAATCCTCGCTCAAGGGCGCGCATTTCATCGAGCTGTGCTGCCAGCGCGGTATTCCGTTGATCTTCCTGCAGAACATCTCCGGCTTCATGGTCGGTAAGAAGTACGAAGCCGGCGGCATCGCCAAGGACGGCGCCAAATTGGTGACCGCGGTGGCCTGCGCCAATGTGCCGA
>JBFKGW010000101.1:0-7775 GCA_041633145.1 Alphaproteobacteria bacterium | reverse complement strand
GGCCGGTTCTGTTGGTACCGGCGACAACCTCGAGGTAACTATCGCTGGCGAGGTTCGCGTTTCCGTTGCTGCTGTTGACCAGGACGACAGCATTGGTGCCGGCCGCGGCTACAGGTTCGTTACCGATGAAGCCGAGTTAGCATTAGAAGCCAGGAATACGGCCGACGCATTCGGTCATCCGTTCCTTTACGGTGTCGAAATTGTCCTCAATATAAACACCGACGACACCACCAACGGTGACAAAGCCTACGCCTTCATCGACAGCCGCGAAAATTTAGGCCGTCTCGAAATCGGTGACCAGGACGATGCGATCGACCGCATGTTCGTTGCCGGTGAGGATGCGCTGGTTGGCCGCGGGGGCTACGATGGCGAACTTGCCGATATCTTCAGGTTTGGCGACACCTGGATCGGTGTGTCGAATAGCGTGACCGGCAAGTCGACAAAGATCACTTACTTCACCGAGCGCTTCGCAGGATTCCAGCTTGGTGCTTCGATTACGCCAGACGCGGGCGCGTCGGGCGCCAGCTTCGGTGAACGCGACGATGACGGCGATTTCGAAAATGTGTTTGGCATCGCCGCCAACTATGTTGGCGAGTTCGGTGACTTCGGCACGGTTATTTCGGCCTGGTACGAAACCGGTGACGGTAATGTAGATACCTCCTCATCGAATAATTCGGTTGGTGGCACGACAGCTGAGGACGTCGAATCATACGGTGTCGGTTTTAACGTCAGTTACGGCGGCTTTACCTTCGGCGCTGGTTACGTTGACCTTGAAGAGCAGGGGATCTCCAGTACCTCAGCAGCGGCTGGCGAGGATGCCGGCGAGTGGATCAGCGTTGGTCTGGGATATCGCAGCGGCCCATGGGGCGTGTCGATCGGTTATTACAAGGCCGAGATTGGCAATTCCGGAACCACTGGCGATACTGAAAATGAGGTCATCGCAATCGACGCCGAGTACGAGATTGCGCCGGGTTGGTTGCTCGCCGCCAGTGTTGGTTTCAACGAAGCGGACAATCGCGGCCGGAGCGAAACGTTCGGCTTAGAAACCGGGGATAACGACGGAACCGCCGGAATCATTTACAACATCTTCACGTTCTAACCTCCCAATACCGCGCAGTTCTAAAGCGCCCCGCGTTGGGGCGCTTTTTTTTGAAACAGTTCTTTTCTGATTGGCTCGATTGTGTTGCGCGTCGGCCGGGCGAATTTGAACGGCCTAATTTACCTGTATGAAAATCCTGGTATTGTTCGGTTCGCGATGATCGGTATAGAACCGAATTCGTGGGGACAGCAGGGCTGGGCGGAATGACGTTACAAGAAGAACAGGGGAAAGCTGCGACGCTGGTGGAACTCGCGGTTTCGCAGTTACGGCGCGATATCATCACCGGCGCCTTCGCGCCGGCGAGCAGATTGCGCATCGATGATCTTCGTAACAATTATGATATAGGCGCCAGTCCGCTACGCGAAGCGTTGTCGCGTCTCATGTCCGATGGCTTGGTCACCGCGCAGGGGCAGCGGGGGTTTCGTGTCGCGCCGGTATCCAAAGCCGATATTCGCGATATTACCGACACCCGCAAGCTGCTCGAACATGCGGTGCTCCGCCAATCGTTGAATAACGGCGGCCCCGATTGGGAAGCCGATGTCGTTGCCGCTTATGAACGCTTGGACGCGGAACATGAAACCCTACGACGCACTAACGGTGCCTCAGTAGATGCTTGGGAGCAGGCCAACTACGCCTTCCACGAAGCCTTGGTATCGGCTTGCGAGTCGAAATGGCTGCGCCATTTCCGACAAGTTGTCTACGACCAAGCATTGCGCTATCGGCGTATGGTGGCTTTGGACGAAGAGCAAGAACGCGGTGCGGAAAGAGAGCATCGCGAGATGTTCGAAGCCGCGTTGGCGCGCGATGCCGATAAATCGTGCGAGCTGGCCGACGCCCACGCCGAGCGGACCTATAACTTAATGGCGGCGCGCTTCAGCGACTGACTTCGCGCGCACTGCAAGTGTGCGTGGGAATTACCGCTCGACGATCGGCGGCGGCTTGAAGGCGGTCACCGGCGGTAACGGTCCGTCGTATTTTTCGATTTCGATCAGGGCGCTATGGGCGATCGGGCCCTGGCCCAACCGCGAGGTGCCCTTGTCCAACGTCAAGACGTTGGGGTTGCCGTGCTTGTCCAGGCTGCCGGTGTTGCTGGGATCAGCAGGGTCGTACCAGGCGCCAGTCGACAGCTGAACGACACCTTCGCGCACCTCGGGCGTCACCACGACGCCGGCGAGCAATTCGCCGCGATCGTTAAATAGGCGTGCGACATCGCCATCTTCCAGGCCGCGCGCCATCGCATCGGTGGGGTGTATCCAAACCGGCTCGCGCTCTTGAATTTTGCTGTCGCGGCTGATCTTGCCGTTATCCATTTGACTGTGCAGGCGGGTGCGCGGCTGGTTCGAGATCATGTGCAGCGGATAGCGCGCTGCCACCGCGCCGCCGAGCCATTCGACCGGCTCGAGCCAGACCGGATGGCCGGGGCAGTCGTCGTAGCCGAAACCGTCGATGGCATCGGAAAAAATTTCGATTCGCCCTGACGGGGTTGCCAGGCGAAATAGGTCGGGGTCGGCGCGGAAGTCGGCAAACATGACGTGGCCGTTGTCGGGGCGCGGCACCTCGACGTGGCCCTCGCTCCAGAAAGTGTCGAACGACGGCAGGGTCACATCGCGCTCGGCGGCGCGTTGGCGGGCACGGTCGTAGAGATGGCGCAGCCAATCCGCCTCGTCGCGGCCTTCGGTGAATTCCGCCGCGGTGCCGAGCCGCCGCGCCAGGCCGCGGAAGATATCGTAGTCGTGGCGAGCCTCGCCAACCGGCTCGATGGTCTGCTCCATCGCCAGGATGTAGCGGTCGCGCGAGGTCGCACCGATGTCGTTGCGCTCCAAGGTGGTCGTCGACGGCAACACGATGTCGGAGAACTTCGCGGTGGCGGTCCACCAGGGCTCGTTGACGATGATGGTCTCGGGCCGCCGCCACGCTTCGACCAGGCGGTTCAGGTCCTGATGATGGTGGAACGGGTTGCCGCCCGACCAGTAGATCAGCCGGATATCTGGGTAGGTGCGCCGCTTGCCATCGAAATCGTACTCGCCGCCGGGATTAAACAGGGCATCGGCGATGCGGGCGACCGGGATCCAGCTGTCGCAGGGATTTTCTCCCGCGGCGAGCGCCGGCACCGGTACCGGCTGGCGCGGATTGCCGATATTGCCCATGCTGCCGTAACCGAACCCGAAACCGCCACCCGGCAATCCGATCTGACCGAGCATCGCGGCGAGTACGACGGTCATCCAGAACGGTTGCTCGCCGTGGTCGCCGCGCTGCAGCGACCAGTTGGTGTTGATCATGGTGCGATTTGCCGCCATGCGCCGGGCGAGATCGCGGATCGTATCGGCACCGATCTGGCAAATCGGCGCGGCCCAGTCGGCGTCCTTGGCTTGCCCATCGTCGTCGCCGCGCAAATAGCCGGCGAACTTGGGATAACCGGCGCAGTAACGCTCGAGAAACACCCGGTCGGCCAAGTCCTCGCTCTCCAAGGTGTGGGCCAGCGCCAGCATCAGCGCCATGTCGGTGTTGGGCCGCAGGGCGAGCCATTCGGCGCCGAGGAAATCGGCGGCGTCGTCGCGGATCGGCGACACATTGACGAATTCGACACCGGCCTCGCGCGCCTGCTTGAGATACGCTCCCGCGACATGCTCGGCGGGGCCGCCCGAGGTTACTTGCGTGTTCTTCATCGGAATGCCGCCGAAAGCGACGACCAGTTCCGAATTGCCGACGATCGAATCCCAAGTCGTCGCTTCGCTCATCGCCGCCTGGGCGCTGCCCAACACGTAGGGCAGAATGGCGTAACCGGCGGCGATCGAATAGGTATGGACCTGATTAGTAAAGCCGCCGACGGTGTTGAGAAATCGCTGCAATTGCGTCTTGGCATGGTGGAAGCGGCCGGCGCTCGACCAGCCATAGGAGCCACCGAATATCGCCTGGTTACCGTGCTCGGCCTGCACCCGATCGATCTCGGCGGCGACCAGGTCGAGCGCTTTATCCCAGGGCACCGCGACGAACGGCTCTGTGCCGCGCTTGTCCCGGTTGCCGCCGGGTCCGTGGTCGAGCCAGCCCTTGCGCACCATCGGCCGCAGCACCCGGCTGTCGTCGTAGACCGCGTCAGCCATCGAATGGATGATCGGTGACGGGTCCGGATCCTTCGCAAACGGGCGCACCCCAACCAGCCGGCCGTCTTCGACTTCGGCAGTGAAGGTTCCCCAGTGGGAGGTGTGGAACCGAGCGGTGCGCGCCATCGCCGGGCGTCCTTCCTTAATTTGCGTGCTGGGCCGTTGGCGCGCCATTGTCCGCACCGGTGCGCCGATGTCAAAGGCCCATAGCAAAGCAAAGATTGTATCATGCTATTCTTGCCGGACAGACTCGCGCACGCACGATAAAGGGGGACGAGATGGATATTCGCTTAGATGGAAAAACCGCGTTGATTACCGGCGGCAGTGAAGGGCTCGGCCGGGCAACGGCGCGCCTGTTCGCCGAATCCGGGGCCAATGTGGCGCTGGTGTCGCGCGATCCGGCAAAGCTTGCCGACGCGGTGGGCGAGATATCCGAAGCGGTCGCGGGCACGCAAGTGCGGGTCGAGAGCGTGAGCTGCGACGTCACCGATCCGGTACAAATCCAGAGCGCCTGGGACAGCGTGACCGGCTCGCTGGGTAATGTCGATATCCTGGTCAACAATGCCGGCGCGACCGCCATCGGCCCGTTTGTCGAGATCACCGACGAGATGTGGCAGGCCGATCTCGACCTGAAATTAATGGCCGCAGTCCGCTTTGCACGGCTCGCGATGGCGGGCATGGCCGAACGAAAATGGGGGCGTATTATCAATGTGTTAGCGGGCGCTGCTAAGACACCAGGTCCACGCAGTGCGCCGACCTCGGTGTCGCGTGCGGCCGGCATGGCGCTCACTAAGGTGCTTGCCGGGGAGGGCGCGCCGGACAACATTCTGGTCAATGCCCTTCTGGTTGGCATTATCCGCTCCGGCCAGCACGAGCGCCGTCATCAGCGGAACACGCCGGACAAGTCGTTCGAAGAGTTTATCGCGCCGCAGGAGCAACAGGTGCCGTTGGGCCGCATTGGCGAGGCTGAAGAGTTTGCCAATCTGGCCTGCTTTCTGGCATCCGATGCGGCGTCTTACGTGACCGGCTGCGCGATCAATATCGATGGCGGCCGCTCACCGGTGGTTTAACGGAGGACCAGCGTAGCCACTGATGGCTGACAATAACGCCGAAGCCACTCTGAGGGATGACATTCGCCGGGCGCTTCGCGGCGACGAGGCAGCGTGCGTCGAGGCGCTGATATCGCAGGTTCCGTTCGACCAAAGCGATCGCGACGCCATCGGCGCGCGGGCCAAGGAGCTGGTCGAGCGCATGCGCGTCGCGCGCCGGCGCTTCGGCGGCATCGACGATTTTATGCAGGAATACGAACTGACGACGCCGGAAGGGGTCGCTCTGATGTGCCTCGCCGAAGCTCTGTTGCGGGTGCCCGACGCCGAGACCGCAGACCGCTTAATCGCCGATAAGCTCGGCGGCGCCGAATGGGAGGCCCATCTCGGCAACAGCGATAGCTGGTTCGTAAATGCTTCGACCCTGGCGCTCATATTGTCGGGCCGCGTGGTTCAGGACAATTTCGCGGAAGAGGGGAGCAGACTTCCCACTGTCGGACAGCTGGTGGCGCGGCTCGGCGAACCGGTGATTCGTCAGGCGGTGCGGCGCTCGATGCGGGTGCTCGGCGGCCAGTTCGTCATCGGCCGGACCATCGAGGAGGCCTTGAACCGCGCGGCAGACGATGAAGCCGAGGGCTACCAGCACTCGTTCGACATGTTGGGCGAAGCGGCGCGCACGGCCGCCGATGCCGAGCGCTATTTCCAGAGCTACATGGCGGCGGTCGAAGCGATCGGCGAAGCCGGCGGTCGGCGCGGGGTCGCCGACGCGCCGGGCATCTCGGTCAAATTGTCGGCGTTGTACCCGCGCTATGAGTACGCGCAGGCCGGCGCGGCGGTGCCGGCGCTGACCGAGCGGCTGTTGTCGTTGGCGCGGGCGGCCCGCCACCATGATGTCGGCCTGACGGTCGATGCCGAAGAGGCCGACCGGCTCGATATGTCGCTCGATATCATCGCCGCGGTCTACGGCGATCGCGCGCTCGATGGCTGGCCCGGCTTTGGGCTGGCCGTGCAGGCCTATCTAAAGCGCGCCGTTCCGGTAGTCGACTGGTTGATCGCGCTCGCCGAACGGGTCGGCCGGCCGCTCGCCATCCGGTTGGTCAAAGGGGCCTATTGGGACAGCGAGATCAAATGGGCGCAGGAAGGCGGCCTCGCCGGCTATCCGG
Organism: Alphaproteobacteria bacterium; assembly: GCA_041633145.1. GTDB lineage: Bacteria > Pseudomonadota > Alphaproteobacteria > UBA6615 > UBA6615 > JBFKGW01. Next base: position 1,366 of record JBFKGW010000101.1, on the reverse strand, counting down.
TGTTCACCCGCAAGAGCTCGACCGACGTTTCCTATCTCGCCTGTGCCGCCCGGCTGGCTGCGCGCCGCGACGTAATCTACCCGATGTTCGCCACCCACAACGCCCACACGCTGGCGGCGGTTCTACAGTTGACCGGCGACACCGAAGGCTTCGAGTTCCAGCGGCTGCACGGCATGGGCGAGCCGCTGTATCATCAACTGGTCGGCGCCGACGCAGATCCGCGCGTGGCGTGCCGGATCTATGCGCCAGTCGGCAGCCACGAGGACCTGCTGCCCTATCTGGTGCGCCGCTTGCTGGAGAACGGCGCCAATACCTCGTTCGTCAACCGTCTCGGCGACGACGCCGCGCCGATCGACGACATCATTGCCGATCCGGTGATCACGACGCAGCGCTTGAGCTCCCTGCCGCATCCGCGCATTCCGCTCCCAGCCGATCTCTACGCCCCGGAGCGGAAAAACTCCGCCGGGATCGATTTGACGGATCCCCTCAGCGTCGAACCACTGTTGGCCGAGATGGCCGCCGCGGCGGCAGACGAATGGCGCGCCGGACCGCTGGTCGCGGGCGATACCTTGGAGGGTGAAGACCGGGCGCTTGCCGATCCCGCCGATAACCGGCGCATCGTCGGGCGGGTCAGCGACGCGATCACCGAACATGTCGAGCGCGCCTTTGCCGTTGCCACCGCGGCCTTCGACGATTGGTCGCGCCGGCCGGCGGAACAGCGCGCGGCGTGCTTGGACCGAGCGGGCGACCTGATGGAGGCCCACCGGGCCGAATTGATGGCGATGGCGGTGCGCGAAGCCGGCAAAACCATCGACGACGCGTTGGCCGAGGTGCGCGAGGCGGTCGATTTCTGCCGCTACTACGCGGCGCGGGCGCGGACGGATTTTGCTCAACCGGTTCGGTTGCCGGGCCCGACCGGCGAGATCAATGAAGTGGCGCTATTCGGCCGCGGTGTGTTCGTCTGCATCAGCCCGTGGAACTTCCCGCTGGCGATTTTTACCGGCCAGGTCACCGCGGCGCTCGCCGCCGGCAACGCGGTGATCGCCAAGCCGGCTGAGCAGACGCCGCTGATTGCCTACCGCGCTGTGCAATTGCTGCACGAGGCCGGTGTACCAGCGGGAGCGCTCAACCTGCTACCTGGCAGCGGCCGGCTGGTCGGGCAGGCGTTGGTCGACGATCCCCGTACTGCCGGGGTCGCTTTCACCGGCTCGACCGAGACCGCGCGGACGATTAACCAGGCGCTGGCGGCGCGCGACGGGCCGATTGCACCGTTCATCGCTGAGACCGGCGGTCAGAACGCGATGATCGTCGATGCCACGGCCTTGCCCGAGCAGGTCATCGACGATGCGATCACCAGCGGTTTCCG
>JBFKGW010000100.1:0-7780 GCA_041633145.1 Alphaproteobacteria bacterium | reverse complement strand
CAAACTGAAGACCCCGCAGGCCAAAGAAGCATGGAACCCGGACAATCTGGTCTGCCGCGCCATCCGTACCATCAAGGACGCCCATCCCGATCTTGGGGTGGTCTGCGATGTCGCCCTCGACCCGTTTAACTCCGACGGCCATGACGGCATCGTCCGCGAGGGCCACGTGGTCAACGACGAGACCGTCGAGGCGCTGTGCCGCCAGGCGTTGGTCCAGGTCGAGGCGGGCTGCGATGTCATCGCGCCGTCCGACATGATGGACGGGCGCATCGGCGCGGTCCGCGAGGCGCTCGATACTGCCGGCTTCGAACGCTCGCTGATCATGTCCTATGCGGCGAAATATTCGTCCGGCTTCTACGGCCCGTTCCGCGACGCCATCGACAGTTCCGGGTTTCTCGCCGGCGAAACCAAGGACACCTATCAGATGGATCCGGCGAATACCGACGAAGCGCTGCGCGAAGTGGCACTCGACATCGCCGAGGGCGCCGACATGGTGATGGTCAAACCGGGCCTGCCCTATCTCGACATCATCTGGCGCGTGAAGGAACGCTTCGGTGTGCCGACCTTCGCCTACAACGTCAGCGGCGAGTACGCGATGCTCCGCTTCGCCGCCGAGGCCGACGCGATCGAGTACGAGAAAACCATGATGGAATTGTTGATGTCGTTCAAACGCGCGGGCTGTAACGGCGTGTTGACCTATTTCGCCATTGACGCGGCGCGGCTGCTGAACGACCAATAGCCGGATGACCGACGACGACCGCGACGAGTCCGGCGCGCCGCCGCCCTTCTTCGTTTACTACAATCCCCGGGTCCATCTGTTTAAGCTGGTGGCCATTCTGGCGATCTGCGTGGTGCTCGCCGTGTTGCCGTTTCTGGTGGCTAACATCCAGCCCGATGCGGTGCAAATCCTCGCTGCATTCATCGTCATATTCCTGATCTGGGCTTATTTGGTCTTCGGCCGGATGCGCGACCGCCGGCCGCAAGTGGTGGTCGACACCGCCGGCATCTATGTGCGCGACTGGCATGTCGATATCGTGCCGTGGGAGCAGATCGAATTTATCGCCCATTCCAGTTCGGTGCGGCGCGGCATCGTCAGCTCACTGACGCGGTCACGGCGCGGCCCCTATTTGCTGTTCAAGTTCGAGAGCCTGCCGAAGTCCAGTTCTTCGCTGCCACCGCCGTTCAATTGGCTGCAGAAAATCTGGGTCGACATCGAGCTGCAGGAGCCGGCGATCATGGAATACGGACTGGATACCAAGGCGACGGCGATCCTCAGCGCCATTCAGGATCACATCGACTATTGGCAGCGCGCGCAGAACGTCGGCGCAAGCGATACCACAGTGGTCCCGCCCCCGCCGCGATAATATTCGGCTGGTTCTATTGCCGAGCGGCCCTTTCACAACTACGTATCAATGTGCGTTTTGTCACATAAAAACAAGAATAGGGCACGAATGGTCGATCAGGCCTATCGACTGGATACAGAGGAGACAGAATTATGGTATTACAAATAGGTAGCACAGCACCTGACTTCGTCGCCGAGACGACCGAAGGCAGCATCAGTTTCCATGATTGGATTGGTGATGGTTGGTGCGTCCTGTTCTCCCATCCCAAGGATTTCACGCCGGTTTGCACGACCGAACTTGGGTATATGGCCAAGCTAAAACCGGAATTCGACAAGCGTAACGTCAAGATCATCGGCCTCAGCATCGATCCGGTCGACGATCATGCAAAATGGCTCAAGGACATTGAAGATACCGCGGGCGTGGCGGTCAATTATCCGCTGATCGGCGACACCGATCTGGCGGTGGCCAAGCTGTACGGCATGTTGCCGGCGGATACCGACGGTGGCGCCAAAGGCCGTACGCCGGCGGACAACGCCACGGTGCGTAATGTGTATGTGATTGGTCCGGACAAGGCGATCAAACTGATCATTTCCTATCCCATGAGCACGGGCCGCAACTTCGACGAGATCCTGCGGGCCATCGATTCGCTGCAGCTGACCGCGACCCATCAAGTGGCGACGCCGGTCAACTGGAAGCACGGCGAAAACGTGATCATTCTCCCGGCTGTTTCCGACGATGCCGCGAAGGAGAAATATCCCGAGGGTTGGGAAGCGCCGAAGCCGTACATCCGCTACGTTCCCGATCCCAGCTAAGGTTTTTGCTAAATTTGCTCGTGCGGGCGTCCCTCCGGGGCGCCCGTTTCGATTCAGCCGACTGCTGCAGGTGCCGCGGCAGAAAAATAAGAGTGTTCGAGGAACTGGACGATGGTGCGGTCGTGCCAGCGGCCGTTGCGGCCGTGAAACCCGACATGGCCGCCGCCCGACGTGATGGCAGCGGTCAGGTTAGCGTTGGCCGCCCAATCGATTCGGTCATACATGGCGACCGGTATCCAGGGATCGTCGGCGGCGTGGATCAGCAAGCAAGGGATTTTGACCGCGCCGACAAACCGCTTGCCAGCGCACTTTTCATAATAGTCATCGGCGTCGGCGAAGCCGTTGAGCGGTCCAACCACCGCGTCATCGAGGCCATAAAGCGTGCGTGCCTGGTGCACTGCCGCCACCTGCCGCGCGTCGAGGGTCGTTGGTCCGCTCTGCCAGTTGCGCTTGGTGTTGGCGACCAGCCAGCGATGATAGAGCCAGTTGCGCGGCGCGCTGATCCGTTGCGTCGCCAGGGCCAGGTCGATCGGCGCCGATATCGACACCGCGACGTCAAACGGCGTCGCCGTGCCCTCCTCGCCGAGATATTTCAGCAGCATATTGCCGCCGAGCGAGAACCCGACCGCGGCTAGGCCATTCTCGGCTAACCGAGACGGAAATTCTGCAACCACACGGCGAAAATCGTCGCTGCGCCCGGCATGGTACAGCTCGCGGCAGTCCGGACGCGTCGGACCGGCGCCGCGCAGGTTGAGGCGCAGCACCGGGTAACCGCATTGCAGCAGGTGGCGCGCCGAAGCCAGCATGTAGGCGCTGTCGGCACAGCCGGTAAACCCATGAATGAGGACAACGGTAGGGCGTTGGGTTGGCTCGGCCAGTTGATGCAGCGAGCCGCTCAACCGGTCGCCGTTCGCCATCGGAAAATTCAACTCCTCGGCCGGCCAGGCCGATAGGTCGGGGTAGTCGTTGCACAAAAAGTTGCGGACGGTCTGCAGATCGGGACCCCACCAGGGCGCCCGTGGCCGAAACGTTGGCAAAGCCGGCGGGGCATCGTTCATGCGTTCAAGAAATCTTCGATCGCGGCAATTTGATCGGCTGCCTGTAACGCTGGCGCGTGACCGATGCCGGCAAACTCCACCACCATCGCCGCCGGCCCGCGCTTTGACATCGCGTGGGCCGTTTCGCCGAGCAGGATGTCGGAGTCTGCACCGCGCAGGACCAGGGTGGGACAGGTTATCGCATCCCAGAGCGGCCACAGGTCGACGTCGTCCATCGGGTCGTCGCGAAAGGCGTCGGCGATCGCCGGATCGTAGATCGGGCTGATGGTGCCGTCGTCGTTGTGCCGCGCGCCGTGGCGGGCCATGGTCTGCCACTGATCGTCGCTCAACGGGCCGAATGGCGCGTAGACCTCGCGCAGATAGGCTTCGAAGGCCGCCAGGTCGGCGAAGCGATTGTCTTTGACCATATAGCTGGCGATGCGCTCAAGCGCCGCTTGCGGGACGAACGGGCCGATATCGTTGATCACCAACCGTCGGATCGGACTGTTCGGCAGCGCCGCCAGCATGATGCCGATCAGACCGCCCATCGAGGTCCCCACCCAGTCGACGCGGTCGACCCCGAGCCGTGCGATCAACACATTGGCGTCGGCCATGTATTGCGGATAGGCGTAGTCGCTCGGGTCTGCCAGCCACTCGCTCTTGCCGCGCCCGGCGACGTCCAGGCAGGCGACGTGATGGCTCGCCGCCAACTTGTTTGCCAGCACATCGAAGCTGCGCGCGTTTTGGCTCAAGCCGTGCACGCAGACAACGACCGGATCTCCCGGGCTTCCCCATTCGGTATAGTGGAGCCGGTGGAACCCTTTTGTGTTCAGGCCGCGAATTGAACGTGACCGCATCGCTGCTCACCTCTAGGTTTATACGGCGCTTCAGAACTTCTAGCGCCGCACCCTAACCGGCATGCGTGCAGGGTCAAGCAAGGGGAGAAACAGATGGCGGAAATTACCGTCGATCCGCCGGCACCCGATGACAAGGAGGCCTGGCGCGACCTCTTCGAAGGCTATCAGCGGTTCTATAAAATGCCGGAGAACCCTGACGTCGCCGAGACCGTCTGGCAATGGATCCACGACCCGGCTCACGCGACGGAATGCCTGTTGGCCCGCGACGCAACGGGAAGGCCGGTTGGTCTGGCTCATTTTCGCGACCTCCCCCGACCGTTATCGGCAACCAGCGCCGGCTTTCTCGATGATTTGTTCGTCAGTCCCGAGGCGCGCGGCGGCGGCTACGCCGAGGCGCTGATCGCGGCGGTGGGCGCGATCGGCCGCGAGCGCGGCTGGTCGTGGTTGCGCTGGTTCACCGCGGAAGACAATTACCGTGCCCGTGGCTTCTACGACCGGGTAGCCTATTTGAGCCAATGGAAGACCTATCAGATCGACCTTTAAGGTGCGTCCGGTGAAGAAGCTCCTCCGCTATATCGGCTATGGCGCCGCGGGCATTGTCGCGTTGGTGATCGTTGCCGTACTTGGAGCGGTCGTGACCAGCGCGATCGTTCTCGAGACCACGGTTCCTAACTACCGCGGCGAAGACCGTATCCCACAGTTGGCCGGGCCAGTGACAGTGATCCGCGATGCCAACGCGGTGCCGCACATCTTCGCCGACAATCAACTCGATGCTTACCGCGCGCTCGGATACTTGCATGCGCAAGACCGCTTCTTTCAAATGGAACTGGCGCGGCGGATCGGCACCGGCCGGCTGTCGGAACTGGTTGGTAGCTTCGGGCTCAGGGTCGATCGTTTCATGCGCACGCTGGCGATCGGGCAATTGGCCGAGGCAGCAGTCGCCAACATGGCGCCGGCGACGCGTGCCGCGGTCGACGCCTACACCGAAGGCGTCAATGCGTGGCTGCAATCGCCGCACGCCGGACGGCCGCCGGAATTGATTCTGCTCGGGATCGCGCCGGAACCGTGGCGTGCGGCCGACAGCGCCATGTGGGGCCGGCTGATGGCCCTGCTGCTGTCCGGCAACTGGACCGACGAGCTGTTGCGGGCGCAGCTGGCGGCGCGGCTCGATGCGCAACAGCTTGCCGATCTTTGGCCGGGCGAGCCCGGCGACGGCCCGACCACCCTGACCGACATGTCCCACTTGAACCCAGACGTCGATTTCGCCGGCATCCTCGACGAAATACCGGGCTTTCTGTTCTCGGCGAGTGCGTCGAACCAATGGGTGGTCGACGGCAACCGCAGCACCAGCGGCAAGCCGTTGCTGGCCAACGATCCCCATCTCGGATTCATGGCGCCGGGCATGTGGTACCTCGCCCGCATCTCCACCCCGGAGTTTTCCGCCGCTGGGGCGACGTTGCCCGGTCAGCCGTTCTTCGCGGTAGGGCACAACAGCCATCTCGCTTGGGGCTTTGCGACCACCCACGCCGACACCCAGGATCTGTTCATCGAGCGGCTCAATCCCGACGATCCGAGCCAGTATCTGGTACCTGGCGGCTCGCTACCCTTCGAGACCCGCCAGGAATCGATCAAGGTTCGCTTTCGCGGCGAGTCCGAACAACTCACCGTGCGCACGACCCGTCATGGGCCGGTCATATCCGATATCAGCCCGGCGGCAGCGGCCGTGACGCCGGCCAACGAGGTGCTCGCCCTCGCCTTTCCGGCGCTGCTGCCCGACGACCGTACGGCCGATGCACTGTTCTCAATCAATCAGGCGAAAACCCGTGGTGATCTGATGGCGGCCCTGACATTGTTTCATTCGCCGATGCAAAACATGGTCTATGCCTTCGCCGACGGCGACATCGGGTTCGTCGCGGTAGCCCGCGTCCCGCGGCGGCCGAAAGGCGATGGCCGGGTGCCGGTGCCTGGCTGGACCGGTGAATATGACTGGCAAGGCTTCGTGCCGTTTGCCGAATTGCCGCAGCGTCACAATCCGGCGACAGGTTGGTTAGCGAACGCCAACAACCGCGTGGTCGATGACGGCTATCCCCACCTCATCACGCCCGATTGGCCGGAGGGTTATCGCGCGCAGCGCATCGCCACCCTACTCGAGCAAACGCCGAAACATGATGCTGACAGTTTCTCCGCGTTCCAGCTCGATATCGTCTCGCCGGCAGCGCAGGAGATTCTGCCCATATTGCTGGCACACCTCACGCCGCCGCGCGAGCCGGTCGCGCGCGCCGCTGCCGAACTGCTGCGTGATTGGGATGGCGCCATGGCGCGAAGCCAGCCGCAGCCGTTGATTTTCACCGCCTGGGTACAGGAACTGAGAGGCACGCTGTACGGCGACGAGTTGGGCGCGCTGGCGCTGCGTTACCGGGGTACCCGACCGCGCGTTCTGCAGCGCATGTTGAATAGCCGCAACGGTTGGTGTGACGATACAGCCACTGCAGCGACAGAAGATTGCACGGCGGCGGTATCGGCAGCGTTCGCGAACGCCGTCGCCGACTTGCGCGAACGGTTGGGCGACGATCCGTCGGCTTGGCGGTGGGGCGATCTGCACCGCGCGCGCTTCGAGCACCCGGTGCTGCGCCGGATACCGCTTTTGCGTGAGCTGTTCGCGGTGGCCGTCGCCACCAGCGGCGGCGACTTCACGCTCAACCGCGGGACGCCCCGGTCGGCCGGCGCCAACCGGTTTGGCCACGTCCACGGTGCCGGCTTGCGGGCGATCTTCGATCTGGCCGATCTGGATAATTCGCGGCTGATGATCGCGGCCGGACAATCGGGGCACGTCCGCTCGCAATTCTTTGCCGACACCACAGTCCCCTGGCGCGATGGTCGCTATCTGGTGTTAAAAGGCGATCCGGCTGCCTTGCGTAAGCGAACAACCGGCGAATTGACACTCGTGCCATGACCATAACCGTAAAAGACATAAAGGCTGCTGCCACCGTACTCGGTGACTCGGTCGTGCGTACGCCGACCAGCTTTTCGCCCGGTTTATCGCGGGCGGCGGGTGCAAAGCTTTATCTCAAGCTCGAGAACCTGCAACACACGGGCTCATTCAAGGTGCGCGGTGCGTTGAACAAGCTGTCGAGCCTGCCGCGCGGTGCGGATACCGGCGTGGTCGCCTGTTCGGCCGGTAACCACGGCCAAGGCGTCGCGTTCTTCGCCGAAAAACTGAACTTCCCCGCCACCGTCGTCATGCCCAAGGATACGCCGTTCGGCAAGATCGAGCGGACCGCGCGATACGGCGCCAAAGTGGTCTTGGAAGGTCAATCACTGGCCGAGGCGGAGGCCTTTACCCAAAAGCTGGCGGCGAAGGAGAACCTGACCTTTATCCATCCCTATGACGATCCTCTGGTGGTCGCCGGCCAGGGCACGATCGGCCTGGAGATGCTGGCCGATCTGCCGCAACTGGACACCATCGTCGTACCGATCGGCGGTGGCGGTCTAATCGCCGGAATTGCGACGGCGGCCAAGGCCATCAAACCCGACATCCAGATCATCGGTGTCGAGACAGCGCTCTATCCGTCGATGCGCGATGCGCTGGCCGGTCAGCCGGTTGAGGCCGGCGGCACGACCCTGGCCGAGGGTATTGCGGTCAAAACGCCGGGGAAGATCACGCTTCCCATCGTCCGCGACCTGGTCGACCGGATTATCGTGCTCGACGAAGCGACTATAGAAAGCGCAGT
>JBFKGW010000099.1:0-7801 GCA_041633145.1 Alphaproteobacteria bacterium | reverse complement strand
ATGTCGTCGTCGTTTTGCCGTGGGTGCCGCCGACAGCGATCGACCATTTGAGGCGCATTAGCTCGGCCAGCATTTCGGCGCGGCGTACCACCGGCAACAGCTGGGCGCGCGCACTGACCACTTCCGGGTTGTCGGGCTTGATCGCGGTCGACACGACCACTACCGAGGCGCCGGCAATATTTTCGCTGCGGTGTCCGATCGCCACTTCGATGCCGAGCCGGCGCAGGCGCTCGATGTTGGCGCCATCGGCGACGTCGCTGCCTTGCACGTCGTAGCCGAGCGCGTGCAGCGTCTCGGCGATGCCGCTCATGCCGATGCCGCCAATGCCGACGAAGTGGATGACGCCGATATCCAGAGGGAGCGCTTTCATTCCGCCGCCTCCCGGTAGGGGGTCATCGGATCGCCGGTATCGCCGTTCATCGGCAACAGGCCCTCGACCATGTCGGCGAGCCGCTCGGCCGCGGCGGGATTGCCGAGGCCCCGCGCGGCTTCGGCGACCGTTGCCAATGCTTGCGGATCCTCCAGCGCGGCTTCCAGCCAGCCGGCTAGGGCGCCCGGGGTGAATTCCGGTTGCGGGAACATCCAGCCGCCGCCGCCGTTTTCCACCGCGCGGGCGTTTTCCGTCTGGTGGTCGTCGGCGGCGTAGGGGTAGGGCACGTAGAGCGCCGGCCGACCCGCCGCGGTCATTTCCGCCACCGTCGATGCGCCGGCGCGGCAGATCACGAGATGGCAGCGGGCGAGCCGTTGCGGCACATCGTCGAAGAAGGTCGCCAACTCGACCGGCATCTGCAGCGTCCGGTAGGCGGCGCGGACCGCTTCGATGTCTTCCGGCCGGCATTGCTGGGCGACCCGAAAGCGCGGGCGCAATTCCGGCGCCAAGGATTCGAACGCTGCGGGGACGATTTTCGAGAAAACCTGGGCGCCCAAGCTGCCGCCGAGAATCAAGACCTGCAGAATGTCGGTCGCCGGTGTGTAGGGATGGGTGGCCAGCGCGGCGATCTCCTCGCGCACCGGATTGCCGACGACCCGGGCGCGGGCCGCGCCGGCGTCGCTCAGCCGCGCGGTGTACTCGAACGACAGGGCGAACGCCCGCGCGCCGCGGGCCAGACGCCGGTTGGCGCGGCCGAGCACGGCGTTTTGTTCGTGGATCACCGTCGGCACGCCGGCCATGCCGGCAGCCAGGATCGGCGGTACCGAGGGATAACCCCCGAAGCCGACAGCCAGCACCGGGTGCAGGCGGCGCACCAGCCGGCGCGCCTCGGCAAATCCCTTGAGCATCGCCACGACGCCGCGGCAGGTGGTGAATATGCCGCCGCCAATCCGCCCCGCGGTCACGGCGTAGCGCTCGATCTCCGCCGGCAGGCCGAGATTTTCCCGGCTGACCGCGGCGCCGCGAGCGTCACTGACGAAGGCGACCCGGTGGCCGCGCGCTGATAGCGTTCGCGCCAGCGCGACGCCGGGGAACATATGCCCGCCAGTGCCACCGGCGGCGATCAGGATGGGGCGCAGGGCGAGGTTGCTCATGTCGCCTCCGCCTGTCCGCTGCGCCGGCGCGTCAAGACCAGCACCATGCCGATGCCCAAGCCGATCGCCAGCAGCGACGACCCGCCGTAGCTGATGAACGGCAACGTCATGCCCTTGGTTGGGATCAGCTGCAGGCTCGACGCCATGTTAATTAGGGTCTGTAGGCCGAATTGCACCAGCAGTCCCGAGACCGCCAGCAGGATAAAAAGATTATTCTCGCCGACCGTGCGCAGCAGGCCGCGCAACACGATGAAGGCGAACAAGGCGACAATGACGAGCGTTAGAATTAGCCCGAGTTCTTCGCCGGCAACGGCAAAAACGAAGTCGGCGTGGGCATCGGGCAGAACGTTTTTCACCGTTCCTTCGCCGGGCCCCTGGCCGAACAGACCACCATTGGCGAACGCCTCGATGCTGCGCTCGATCTGATAAGTGTCGCCGGTCGCCGGGTCGATGAAGCGGTCGATGCGGCTGGCCACATGCGACAGGGTCATGTACGAGCCGGCGAGGCCGGCCAGGCCGAGTATGATCAATCCGACGACCATCCACATCGGTAGCCCGGCCAGGAAGAACTGGGCCATCCAGACCGCGCCGATAATCGCGGTTTGTCCCATGTCGGGCTGCGAGATCGTCAGTGCGGCGAGCAGGGCGAAGGTGACGACCGCGAGCGAGTAGCCGGGGAATTTGGCGTCGCGCACTTTCTCGGCGAACAACCAGGCGGTCACCACCGCGAAGGTCGGCTTGGCGAACTCGGTAACCTGAATCGACAAACCGCCGAGCGACAGCCAGCGGCGGGCGCCATTAATTTCGACGCCAACCAGCAGGGTCGCGGCGAGCCCGAGCAGGCAACCAGCGAAGCCGATCAGGGCGAGGCGGCGAATCTGTACCGCCGTCAGCAACGAGGCGGCCATGATTAGCGCGATCGCGACCGGCAGATAGATGAGATGGCGTTTGACGAAATAAAGGCTGTCGACACCTATCCGCTCGGCGACCGCCGGGCTCGAGGCCAAGGCGAGCATGGTGCCAAACGCCATCAGGGCAGCGACAGCGGCGAGCGTCCAGCGGTCGACCGTCCACCACCAGCGGCCCATGACGGAGGTATCGGCGCGCGAGAACGTCGTCATGCCGCGCCCTCCGTCGTCACCATTTGAGCGCCGGGCAGACTTAGGACGGCGGTGCGGAAAGCCTCACCGCGCGCTTCGAAATCGGCAAACTGATCGAACGACGCGCAGGCCGGCGACAACAGAACGACATTCGACTGTGGATCGGATCGGGCGAGTTCAGCGGCACCGGCCACGGCCGTCGCCAGATCACCGCTCAGCGTGTAGGGAACCTGGCCTTCGAGCGTCTTGGCGAAATCGTCGGCGGCTTCGCCGATCAAAAAAGCATGGCGGATCCGCGGGAACCAGGGTGCCAGTGGTTCGATGCCGCCGGCCTTGGCGCGGCCACCGGCGATCCAGATGATGTTGTCGTTACAGGCCAGCGCGCGCGCCGCCGCGTCGGCGTTGGTGGCCTTGGAATCGTTGATAAAGCGGCAACCATCGACGACCGCAACCAGTTCCTGGCGGTGAGCGAGGCCAGGGAAGGTTGCGATGGCGGCGGCGATGGCAGCGTCGTCGATCGAGCCGTCACCGGCAGTAATAACCGCCACAGCCGCGTATGCAACGGCGGCATTTTGCGCGTTATGCGGGCCGGGCAGCGTGTCGACTGTGCCGAGATCGATGATGCGCCGGGCGTCGCCGCCACGGTCGTCGATCAGCCAGCCTTCGGCGACGTAGATGCCGCCGGCGATCGGCCGATCCACTGAAACGGCGATCACGGCCTGCTGTTGGTTTGCGAGCTCGTCGTAAATGGCGCGGCTGTCTGGGTCGTCCACCCCGACGATCGCCGTGTGACGCGCGGTTTGCCGGTCGAAGATGTGCCGCTTGGCGGCGATATAGCCGGCCATGCCGCCATGCCGATCAAGATGATCGGGGCTGATATTGAGCAGGATCGCCACATCGAAAGTGGCGGACGGCAGCAACTCGAGCTGGTAGGAGGAGAGTTCCAGCACGTAGATGCCGCCGTCGCCCATCGGCGCCAGGGAGAGGGCTGGCGCGCCGATATTGCCGCCGATTACCGCTCGCTTGCCGAGCGTCTGCAGAATGTGCCCGATCAGGGCCGTCGTCGTCGATTTGCCGTTGGTGCCGGTGACACCGACATAGACTGCGTCGCGCTCGGTGCGGGCCAGCAGTTCGATGTCGCAAACGATTTCGCAGCCCGCCGCCCGCGCCTGCGTAACCGCCGGGTGAGGCGCGGGATGGGTATGGGGAATGCCGGGGCTGAGCAGCAGGGTGGACACGCCCGCCAGGCCGGCTTCGGCGAAATCGACCAGCGCGACGCCGTCGTTGTGCGCCGCCGCGCGCCGCGCCGGGTCGTCATCCCAGGCGCGCACATCGGCGCCGCCTTTGCGTAAGGCGCGCGCCGCCGACAATCCCGATTTGCCAAGGCCGAGCACGGCGATCGGCGTGCCGGCGAAGGCAGAGAGGTCGAGGCGGGCTTGCGGTGCAGCGTTCATCTCGGCCTCACCGCAACTTCAAGGTTGCCAGGCCGGCGAGCGCCAGGATCGTTGCGATGATCCAAAACCGGATCACGATGGTCGGCTCGGCCCAGCCCTTTTGTTCGAAATGGTGGTGCAGCGGCGCCATGCGGAATACGCGGCGGCCAGTTAGCTTGAAGGAGGCGACCTGGACGATCACCGATACGGTCTCGAGGACGAACAGGCCGCCGACGATGGCGAGCACCAGCTCGTGCTTGGTGACCAGCGAGACGCCGCCCAAGGCGCCGCCCATCGACAGCGAGCCGGTATCGCCCATGAACACCATGGCCGGCGGCGCGTTGTACCAGAGGAAACCCAGGCCGGCGCCGATCAGGGCGGCGCAGAACACTGCCAGTTCGCCCGAGCCCGGGATGGCGAAGATCAGCAAATAATTGGCGAAGACGGCGTTGCCGACCAGATAGGCGATCAATCCGAAAGTCCCTGCCGCGATCATCACCGGCACAATCGCCAACCCGTCGAGGCCATCGGTCAGGTTGACCGCGTTCGACGAGCCGACGATGACGAAAATGGCGAAGGGGGCGAAAAACCACCCCAAATCGATCAGCACGTCTTTAATGAATGGCAAAGCCAGACCGGTCGCCATCGGCGCGCCCATCAGCGACATAATCCAGTAGGTGCCGATGGCGGCGACGATGACTTCGAACGACAGCCGCAACTTGCCCGGCAGGCCGCCGGAACTGGCGTTGGTCAGTTTGCGATAATCGTCGACGAAACCGATGGCGCCGAAGCCGACCGTAATCAGCAGCACCGCCCAGACAAAACCGTTGGTGAGATCGGCCCACAACAAGGTCGAAATGATGATCGCCAGCAGAATCAGAAAGCCGCCCATGGTCGGTGTGCCGGCCTTGGCGAAATGCTGGGGCGGGCCGTCTTCGCGGATCGGCTGACCGGTCGGCTGTTGCTGTTTCAGCCAACCGATAATCCAGGGGCCGAAGACGAAGGCGACGATCAGGCCGGTGACGACGGCGCCGCCCGCCCGGAAGGTGAGCGACTGAAACAGAAACAGCACGCTGTATTCGTTGGCCAGCGGGGCGAGCAGGTTAAACAGCATTGCTCATGCTCCCCGCTGCCCGGTCCAACGTCCCGCCGTTGCCACCGGCGCCTTTGATCAGTGCCTCGGCGATCAGGCCGACCCGGCTGCCCAGCGATCCTTTGACCAGCACCACATCGCCGGTCTTAACCGCGGTCAGCACGATCGGCAGCAGCTGCTCCGGCGTCGCCGCATGGCCACCGCGCATTTGCGACGGCAGGGCCTCGTCGAGTGCCGCCATCAGCGGGCCGCAGGTCAGCACCTGGTCGACGCCATTATCCTGCAGATTGCGCGCCAGCCGAGCGTGCAGTTGGGGCGCTTCGGCGCCCAACTCCAGCATGTCGCCGAGCACCGCCATGCGCCGGCCCGACCCCTCGGGATGGGCGCCGCTGAGCACCTCGAAGGCGGCGCGCATCGACGCCGGGCTGGCGTTGTAGCTGTCGTCGATCACCACATATTCGCCGTCCGCCATGGCGACCCGGTGACGGCGGCCGCGGCCGCGCGCGATGGCGACATCACCCAATGCCGCAGCGGCGGTATCGAGATTGACCTCCAGCGCCGCCGCGGCGGCCAACACCGCCAGCGAATTGATTACCCGGTGGCGTCCCGGCGCGTTTATCCGGTAGTGCAGCGCATGGCCATCAACTTCGGCGGTCACATCGCTGCCCTCGTCATCGGCTTTGGCGGCAATCAAGCGGGCGTCGGCCTCGGGGTCGGCGCCGAAGCCGAGGATCCGCTTGGCGCCGTGCTCTGCGGCGATCGACGCCAATAGCGCGAAATAGGCGTTATCGCGGTTGAGGACCGCGGCGCCCTGTTTGCCGAGACCGGCGAAGATCTCGGCTTTCGCTTCAGCGATTGCCGCCACGCTGTCGAAGAATTCCAGATGGACCGCTTCGATGGCGGTAATCACCGCGACGTCGGGGCGGGTCAGTTGTGACAGCGGGGTCAATTCACCCGCGTGGTTCATACCCAGCTCGAGCACGCCGTAGGCCGCGTCGGCGGGCATACGGGCCAGCGTGAGCGGCACGCCCCACTGGTTGTTCAAGTTTCCTACGGTGGCGTGGGTCGGTCCGCACGCGCCGAGCGCGGCGGCCAGCCCGTCCTTGGTGCTGGTTTTGCCCACCGACCCGGTGACGCAGACAAACTGCGCCGCCGAGCGGTCACGCGCGAAACGGCCGAGCGCGGTCAACGCGGCATCGCAGTCGGCGACCGTCACCAGGTTCGGCGATTCTTCCAGGCCGGCCGGCACGCGGCTCACCACGGCGCCCGCGGCGCCGGCCGACAACGCCTCGCCGACAAACTCGTGACCGTCGAAGTTGGGTCCGGTGAGCGCGACGAACAGATCGCCGGCAGCGCAGGTGCGGCTGTCGATCGACACGCCGGTCGCCTGCCAGTCGGCCGACGGCGCGCCGGAGGCGAGACGGCCATCGGTCGCTGCGACAATATCGTCGGCCGTCCATAAGGCTTGTGATTGCGCGGTCATGATGCGACCTCGCCGCCCAGTTCGGCGAGCGCTTCGCCGGCCACTTCGGCGTCGTCGAACGGCAACACCTGGGTGCCGACGATCTGGCCGGTCTCGTGGCCTTTGCCCGCAATGATCAAGACATCGTCTTCCGTTAACTCACCGATCGCCGCGGCGATCGCTTTGGCCCGGTTGTCGTACTCGGCGGCGCCGGGGCAGCCGGTCAAGATCTGGCGGCGGATCGAGGCCGGGTCTTCGCGCCGTGGGTTGTCATCGGTGACGATGGCGCGGTCGGCGAATTCGGCGGCTATCTTGCCCATCATCGCGCGCTTTCCCGGATCGCGATCGCCGCCGGCGCCGAACACCACGGCAAGCTGGCCGGCGACGTGGGGGCGGATCGCCGTCAGCGCGGTCTGGAGCGCGTCGGGCGTGTGGGCGTAGTCGATATAAACCGGCGCTCCGTTGGGATGGCGGCCGGCCAACTGCATGCGCCCGCGCACGCCTTTGAGCGCGGCCAGCGCGGCAAACGCCTCGTCGACGTCGGCGCCGCAGCCGATCGCCAACCCCAACGCGGCCAGCGCATTGTAGGCCTGAAACGCGCCGACCAGTGGCAGGCGGGTTTCGAAGGTACGGCGGGCGATGGTGACGCAAAGACGCAGTCCATCGGCCAACGGCGACAAGTCGTCGATACGCATGTCGCTGGTGTTGAACCCGTAAGAGGTAATGCGGTGTCCGGTGAGGCGGCAAGCGTCGCGAATTTCTTCGCAGTAGGGACTGTCGGCGTTGAGAACCGCCGTGCCGTCGGGTCGCAACAGTTGCTCGAACAGGCGCAGCTTGGCGGCGAAATAATCCGCTTCGGTCTCGTGGTAGTCCAAATGGTCGCGCGTCAGATTGGTGAAGGCGGCTGCGGCGATGTCGACGCCATCGAGGCGGTACTGATCGAGGCCGTGCGACGACGCTTCCATGGCGAGGTGGTCGACCCCGGCGTTGGCAAGATCGGCCAGCGTCTTATGCAGCGCCACCGGATCGGGCGTGGTAAGGCTGGGACCTGCCTCGAAGCCGTCGGCGTCGATCCCCAGTGTGCCGATGCTCGCCGCCGACATGCCAAGATGCGACCAGATTTGCCGGGTGAAGCCGACGACCGACGATTTGCCGGTGGTGCCGGTCACGGCGGCGATGGTCTTGGGCT
>JBFKGW010000098.1:0-7808 GCA_041633145.1 Alphaproteobacteria bacterium | reverse complement strand
TTCCATGGCAAGTTCATCGTGCTGAACTTCTGGGCGACCTGGTGCGGCCCCTGCATCCGCGAGCTGCCGTCGCTGCACCGGTTGAACGCTGAGTTCGCCGGCGACGACTTCGCGGTGGTGCTGATCAGTCAGGACCGCGGTGGGTTCAAGCAGACCGACCGGTTCCTGAAAAAACTAAAAGTCGACATCCCCGATAACTTCATCGACGAGAAGCTCAAGTACTCGCGCGCCATCGGCGTTCGCTCGCTGCCGACCACGATCCTGATCGGCCCCGACGGCAATGAATTCGGGCGCTTGGTTGGCTCGGCCGAATGGGATGAGCCCGAAGCGGTCGCGCTGATCGAATTCTACCGGGCGCATGCGGCGGCAGGCCCGCAGACCGGTAGCCGGACTGATGACCGGTCCGACAAGCCAAAAAACGCTGTGATCGTCGATGGGCCGATGAAAGTTACGTTGAACTAGCGGGGAACTAGCGCGTCGCCGCCGGTGTCTCGCCGGAGTAGTCGTAGAAGCCGCGGCCCACTTTACGGCCCAGCCAGCCGGCCTCGACATATTTCACCAACAACGGACACGGCCGATACTTGGAATCGGCCAGACCCTCGTAGAGCACCTGCATCACCGACAGGCAGGTGTCGAGGCCGATGAAATCGGCCAGCTCGAGCGGGCCCATCGGGTGGTTCGCGCCGAGCCGCATCGAGGTGTCGATCGCCTCCACATTGCCGACGCCCTCGTAGAGCGTATAGACCGCTTCGTTGATCATCGGCAGCAGAATGCGGTTGACGATGAAGGCCGGAAAATCTTCTGAAACGGTGCCGATCTTGCCGAGCGTCTCGGTGAGCACTTGCACCGCCTCGAAGGTGGCGTCGTCGGTGGCCAAGCCGCGGATCAGTTCGACCAGCTTCATCACCGGCACCGGGTTCATGAAATGCATGCCCATGAACTTTTCCGGCCGATCGGTCGCCGCGGCCAGCCGGGTGATCGAGATCGACGAGGTGTTCGAGGCGATGATCGCGTCCGGCTTCAAATGGGGGCATAGCTCCTTGAAGATCTCGATCTTGACCGGCTCGTTTTCGGTTGCGGCCTCGATCACCAAGTCGCAGTCGCTCAAAAAACTTAAACTGTCGCCAGTGGAAATTCGCGCCAGCGCGGCCGCCCTGTCCTCTTCTTGGATCAGGTTGCGCTTGACCTGCCGGTCCATATTGGCGGCGATCGCATCGAGCGACTTGCCGAGTTGTTCGCTCGACACGTCCATCAATTTGACGTCGAGCCCGGCCAGGGCACAGACATGGGCGATGCCGTTGCCCATTTGCCCGGCGCCGATCACCCCGATTGTCTTCAACATGGTTTTTCTGTCCTGATTCTACGGTTTGTGAGGGCCTAGGAGAGGACTTTCGCCAGCTCGGCGTCGAGCTCGGGCAGCGCCTGGAACAGGTCGGCGACCAGCCCGTAGTCGGCGACCTGGAAGATCGGCGCTTCCTCGTCCTTGTTGATGGCGACGATGACTTTCGAATCCTTCATGCCGGCCAAGTGCTGAATGGCGCCGGAGATACCGACGGCGATGTAGAGCTCGGGCGCCACCACCTTGCCGGTCTGGCCGACCTGCCAGTCGTTGGGCACGAAGCCGGCGTCGACGGCGGCACGAGAGGCTCCCATGGCGGCCCCCAATTTGTCGGCGATTGGCTCGATCAGGCTATAGTTCTCGCCCGACCCCATGCCGCGGCCGCCGGATATTACCACTCGGGCGGTCGTCAGTTCCGGGCGGTCGCCACCCGACTCCGATATTTCGATGAATTGCGATTGACCGCTGTCACCGCCGCCGTCGATCGTCTCGACGGCGCCGCTGCCGCCTTCGGCCGCCGCGGGATCGAAGGTTGTCGTGCGTACCGTGATAATCTTGGTCGCATCGGACGATTTGACCGTCGCCATGGCGTTGCCGGCATAGATCGGCCGAACGAAGGTCTCGCCATCGACGACTTCCGAGATGTCTGAGATCTGCTGCACGTCGAGCAAGGCGGCGACCCTGGGCATGAAGTTTTTGCCGAAGGTCGAAGCGGGCGCCAGGATATGGCTGTAGTCGCCGGCCAAGCCGACGACCAGCGCCGCCAAATTCTCGGCCAACGCGTGCGCCTGGGCCGGATCGTCGGCCAGCAATACTTTGGAAACCCCGGCGACCTTCGCCGCCGCGTCGGCAGCTGGCGCACATCCGCTGCCAGCGGTCAGCACGACGATGTCGCCGGCGCCGTGGCCGGACAGTTCGGTGGCCGCGGTGATGGTGTTCAGGGTCGACGCCTGGAGCGCCGCGTTATCGTGTTCGGCAATGACGAGGATGGTCATTAGATAACCCTCGCTTCGTTTTTCAGCTTGTCGACCAGCGCCGCCACCGAATCGACCGTCACGCCGGCCTGACGCACCGGCGGTTCTTCGACCTTCAGCGTTTGTAGCCGCGGTGCGCTATCGACGCCCAGATCGGCCGGTGTGACCTCGTCGATCGGTTTTTTCTTCGCCTTCATGATGTTGGGCAGCGAAGCATAACGCGGCTCGTTGAGCCGCAGATCGACGGTCAGAATAGCCGGCAAATCGATTTGGATGGTCTCCAGTCCGCTGTCGACCTCGCGGACGACCTTGGCACTGCCGTTGACCAGTTCGATCGCCGACACGAAGGTGCCCTGCGGCCAGCCCAACAGCGCGGCGAGCATCTGCCCGGTTTGGTTCGAATCGTCGTCGATCGCCTGTTTGCCCAGGATCACCAATTGCGGCCCTTCTTTGTCGACGAGCGCCTTGAGCACCTTGGCGACCGCCAACGGTTCCAGGTCGACGTCCGTATTCACGTGGATGCCGCGGTCGGCGCCCATGGCGAGTGCCGTGCGGATCGTCTCCTGGCACTGCGGGACGCCGATCGAGACCGCGATGATCTCCTCGACCGTGCCGGCCTCTTTCATCCGGATGGCTTCTTCGACGGAGATTTCGTCAAACGGATTCATCGACATCTTGACGTTCGCCGTCTCGACACCGGTATTATCCGCTTTGACGCGAATTTTGACGTTGTAGTCGATGACCCGTTTTACGGGGACGAGGACCTTCATGACTTATTCGCCTGCATTTATTGAGAGGGCAAAGCTCGGCTTCGCCGCCGGGATCTTTGATAACGGTGCGGTAACAGTTCCTGGCCGACGTCAACCGGACAATTGCGTGTTGCGCTGCAACATGCCGAATGGGCGAAAGCGAGTCAATCGTCGCTGATGGGGTAAGTTGGCACCCTCAGCGATTGTCGCCGAGCAACCACAAAACGTCGGCCGAACCGCCGTCGTTGAGATGGCGGGCCAGCACGAAGAGATGATCGGAAAGCCGGTTGATGTATTGCAGTGCGGCCGGGTTGACCGGTTGTGAGGCGGCCAATTCGACCATCAGGCGTTCGGCTCGTCGGGTGATCGTGCGGGCCAGGTGCAGATAGGCTGCCGCGGCGGTGCCGCCGGGCAAAACGAACGAGTTCAACGGCGCGAGATCGGCGTTGATCGCGTCGATTTCGGCCTCCAGGCGGGTTACTTGGGCGGCGACGATGCGCAGCGCGCCCTCTTGCTTCGACGCGGCACGGGCATCGCCTTCGGGCGTGCACAGGTCGGCGCCGAGATCGAACAGATCGTTTTGAATACGCGCCAGCATCGCGTCGACTTCGGCATTGTCTGCCGTGTGCAGGCGGGCAATGCCAATGACTGCGTTTGTTTCGTCGACGGTGCCGTAGGCGGCCACCCGGGGATCGTGCTTGGCGACCCGTTCGCCAGACCCCAGCGAGGTCTCGCCGGCATCGCCGCCACGCGTGTAGATGCGGGTTAATTGGACCATCGCTTTATCCGCCGCTCGCGGTCACCACCAACAGCAGAAACAGCACCACCGCCAGTCCCTGCAAGATGACCCGCATGCGCATGAGTTTGTTGCCGTACTTGGCGTTGAACGCGCCGCCGCCGGCCATGCCCGCCACGCCGGCGAGCAGAACAATGACGACCGCCGCCAGGGTGACGGCCAATAGAATTAGGATCACACCGCTCATAGCGGCGATCTTATCCGGCGGCTCCTCCTAAGGCGAGTGCCGCGGCGAATTGTCGGAGACTCAGATCGGCAGGTTGACCGAGACTTCCCGCGCCACCGGCATCGTTTCGGCGATTTGCGGCGACAAGGCCGCCATTAGATATTGCGCCACGCCGGGACGGTGGATCGAGGCGACGGCGGCCCAGCTGACATGGAGATCGCCGGACCAGGCGTGGGCGGCGATGCGGTGGTCGTCGTGCTGGGCTTGCAGCATGACGCCGATATCGCGCCCGTTGCCGACATAGAGGATTTTCGGTTGGCCACCTTTAGTCGACCAAATCAAATAGACGCCGGCAATGCCTTGGGTGAGCGAGGGATCGCGCCATACGGTCTCGAGCGGGCAGCTGGTGTGGCCGAGGGTGCCGATCCAATCGAGGTGGAGGTCGATGCTCGCCGACGCCGAGGTGCTGGCGCTCCCATTCCCGGTTCGAGCGGGGTGGCGGGGCTGTGAGAGAACCACATCCTGGTGCATCGGTCGGCCTTCCTGGCAATATCGTGCGAAACTCGGTCCAAGCAGTCTCCACCATCTCGATTGACCAATGATTAAATTTAATTGGCATTATAGCGATTGCGGCGAGCGGCGCGGTCAGGGACGCCCTCGGCTTGACCCTCTACCCGGCGCTGGCTAGGTTCCGCGCCATGTTTGCAACGCTCCAGATCCGGCGAATTGTCCGCCCGGCGTACGCGCTCATCTTCGCGCGGCGACCGGGACTGTCGACGTTTTCGCCAACCGAATCTGTGGAGTATGCAAACCATGTCCAACCCTGAACCCTTGCCGACCGAACGCTGGCCTGCCGAAGTGACGCGGACCGCATGTTTTTCCGTCCACGGTGTCGCCGATCCGGGCCTGCTACCGCGCGTTGTCGGGCTGTGGGCCAAGCGGGGGCTGACGCCGACGCGCTGGCACAGCGCGGTCTGCGGGCACGGCGACCGCGCGGTCTACATCGATCTCGAAGTACCGGGTCTGAGCGCAGAATTGGCCGCGCAAATCGCCGGCGAGATGCGGCAAATCTGGGGCGTGTCCCAGGTGCTGATGTCGCTCGACCGCGATAGCGACGCCGCTTGAGGGGCATTCGCGGTGGCGCTGTACGACCATATTGTTGCGTGCAACGCCCACGATCTGAGCAAATTTCGCCCGTTTCACGTCGCTGGCAAGCGGGTTGGCTGGGTCCGCCACGATATCGCCGAACGCCTGGACCGGTGGCCGCAGATCTTCGAGCTCGCCGGCGACACGGTGGCCATGCTGGATGCAGTCGGCGACGCCGATGCGCATACCGCCGCCCTCGCCGAAGTCTGTCAGGCGCTGGTGGCGGAAAATCTCCTGCCGGGCAGCCGGGGAGAACTTTTCCCGGTGGTTGCCGCCTTCGGCGAGGCGCCGTTGATGCGCCTCGACCGGGCCTGGGTGCCGGCGTTCGGTGTCACGGCGTTCGGTGTCCACGTGAACGGCTATGTCGACACACCCGGCGGACCCGAGCTGTGGCTCGGCGTGCGCGGGCCGCACAATATCGTCGATCCAGGTAAGCTGGATAATATGGTCGCCGGCGGCCAGCCGGCCGGCCTCACGTTGGCAGAAAACGTCGTCAAGGAAGCGCGCGAAGAGGCCTCGGTACCCGAAGCGCTGGCGCGCCAGGCGCGGCCAGCCGGCGCCGCGGCTTACACTATGGAAGTGCCCCAGGGACTGCGCCATGACATGCTGTTTATTTATGACCTGCCGCTGCCCGGCGATTTCCAGCCAGCGAGCCAGGACGGCGAGCACAGCCGCTTTTCCCGCGTGCCGGCGGCCGAGGCCCTGCGGATCGTCGACCAGACCAACGATTTCAAATTCAACGTCAATTTGGTGATCATCGACTTCGCGATCCGCCACGGGATATTGCCGCCCGAGCACCCGGACTATTTGCGCCTGCTGCGCGGCCTGCGTGCGTGGGACTGAGCGTGGAACGCAATAGCGCCTACTGGCCAACGACTAATAGCCTTAAATGCCATCGACATCGCCCTTGCCCTCCGACCTCTACTCTCGGGATATAAGCAGACATAGGCTGCCATCCGGCCAGGCTCTAAACTGCGCCCCGCCGCGCGGTCATGCGGCCGCGCTAAGGAGAGGTGCAAAACGTGCGGCCCAGAATCGGGATCATCGGCGGCGGCTACACTGGCACGGCGGTCGCCATTCATCTGAGCCGGCAATCGGCGGTGCCACTCGACATATCGGTGGTTGAGCCGGCGGCCGAGCTGGGGCGCGGCGTCGCCTATGGTACCACCGATCCCGACCATCGCATCAACGGGCCGACGACGACCCATTCGCTCTATCTCGACAACCTCGCGCATTTTGACCAATGGTATCGGGCCAGTGGCGCCCTTGCCGACGATCCGGAATGCGTCGATGCGTTGGGGCGCGCCTTTGTCCGCCGCGCCGCGATGGGCCGGTATGTCGGCCATGAATTCGCCCTTCATCAACAAGACAATCCGTCCGGCTCGTCGATCCGGCACATTCGCGACCGGGCGGTGAACGCTCGGGCCGACGGCAACGGTTTCGTCGTCAGCCTGGCGGCGACCGATGACCTCGCCAGTGACCTCCTGGTGATAACGACGAGCAATGCGCCGCCCGCCGTGCTACCGGTCCTCGAAGGCGCCGTGGCTGGTCACAAGGCGTTCTGTGCTGACCCCTGGGATTTGGTGCGCCTGGCGCAAATCCCATCCGATGCCCGGATACTGATCGTTGGCACCGGTCTGACCATGGCCGATGTGGCGATCACCGTGCTGCGCGATCGTCCCGGCGCCAAGATCACCGCGATATCCCGGCGCGGACTGCTGCCAAAGGGACAGCGTAGTGTGCTGCCCGCCGATATCATTCCCGAGGCTTTGGCGCGCGAAGTGCCGGCGTTCGTCGCGCGGCACGGAAAGCCGAACTCGGTCCGCGCTATTCTGCGTGCCGTACGCAGCGATATTCGCGATCACATTGCCGCAGGAAGCGAATGGCACGTGGTGATCGATGACCTGCGCGAGGCCGCCCACCACCTCTGGCCGGCGCTATCCGAGCAGGAACAGCGTCGATTCTTGCGTCATTTGGCGCCTTGGTACGAGACACACCGATTTCGATATCCGCCGCAAACCGAAGCGAAAATTCGCGCGATGATCGAGGCAGGCCGATTGACGACGCGCGCGGCTTCGATCGTGAGCGCGGTGCCGCGGGGCAATCGGTTCGAGGTCACGACGCGGCGGCGCGGTCAGACTGAACTGACAACTGAACCGTTCGACGCCATCATCAACTGTACCGGCCCGCAGCGGAAACCCAGCCGATCCGGCGATCCATTTCTACACAATCTGGTGTCGGGCGGCCTTCTCGTGAACCATCCTCTTGGTCTCGGCTTGGTCGTCGATGATTTGTGCCGCGCGCTGAACCGTGATGGCCGTCATGATGGACGGCTACGGGTAATTGGTCCCTTGTCAGGAGGCCGTTTCGGCGAAATTAACGGCGTACCCCATACGACGTTCCATATCGTGCGGGTCTTGCCCGATATTCTGGCCGAGCTGGAACTGGTTGGCGCCGCGCTGTGACAACTGCACCATGTACATCGCGATGAAGATCCGGACGGCGGCGGTGCGGGACAATTCGCCGGCATGGCGATCGATCTCCGAGCACAACTGATCGATCGTCTGACATTCGCGCCGTCCGATGTCGGCGAACGCTGCCCAGAACTCCGGCTCGAGGCGAATGCTGGTCCGGTGGC
>JBFKGW010000097.1:0-7832 GCA_041633145.1 Alphaproteobacteria bacterium | reverse complement strand
TTTTAAAGCGAGCCCCGTGCGAAGGAAGCAGTGCCTTTCTTCACGGGTGTAGGTTAAAGTATTGGCGACTTTGTGACTGACGCAGTGACGCTTTGCGTGCTTGCAAGTATCAATGGCTGATAACTCTATAAAAAGTATACGAGTCCACTCGTGTCGCGTAATCGGCACTTTCTTTATCGCGGCATCGTTGCTGTTGAGCGCGCTGCCGGCTGCGCAGGCGGAACCACCGGTTCTAGCGCTGCCGATTGCCTGCGAGCTGGGCACCGACTGTTGGGTGGTAAACTACTTCGATGCCGATCCCGGCGAAGGCGCCAGCGACTACACAGGCAGCTTTCGAACCTATAACGGCCATGGCGGCACCGATTTCGCGATACCCGGAATCGACGCGATGACAGCCGGTGTCGAGGTCTTGGCGTCGGCGGCGGGAATTGTACAAGGGCTGCGCGATGGCATGGCCGATATCAACGTCGCCCAGATCGGTCGTGAGGCGGTTGGCGGACGCGAGTGTGGCAACGGCGTTTTGATCAATCACGCAGACGGTTGGCGCACCCAATATTGCCACCTCCGCAAGGGTAGTATCCGCGTCAAGCGCGGGCAGCGGGTCGCTGCGGGCGATGTTCTTGGGTTGGTCGGCCAGTCCGGCCTGGCCGAATTCCCACACCTGCACTTAACCGTGCGTGACCCGCAGGGCCAGAAGGTCGATCCGTTCACCACCGCGGGGCGGCGGCAATCCGCTGCGGCGACGAACTTGTGGGACCGCGCGATCATCGAACGATTGGCCTATCGGCCAACCGATATTTTCGCCAGCGGCTTTCGCGACAGCGCGCCCGACAAGGCGCTGGTGAAACTGGGCACGATCGGGAATGTCGCGGTGACGCGTAACTCGCCGGCTTTGCTGTTTTGGGTCGGCATGTTCGGCGTGCACGCCGGCGACCGGTATGAAATAGCGCTATCGGGTCCTGACGGGCGGGTTGTTGCCAAGACCGAAAAGCAATTCGCGAAGAACCAGGCGCGGCGCTTCTCATGGGTCGGCAAGCGGCGCAAAACGGCCGAGTGGGCGCCGGGTCGCTATCTCGGCCGGGTGACGATATTTCACGCAGGGAAAAACGGACAACAAAGGTTCGAGCGCACGCAGGAAATTGTGATTCGCTAGATAATCACCGGTTTAGTCATCGTCATTGGTGGTGATCATCGGGTCGGCTGATGGAAGGCATGATTCGATCCGCCGTTGCGTCTCCGCTGGTCTGATCTGGCGACGCGAAAAAACGCTTGGTCTATGCTACTGATGCCCGGACCACTGGCGACGCCCGGGACAATCAAATATCATCGGCGGTCCCAATTTATCTCCGCCAGGAGGATAAGATGAGCGCCGTCACGCCAACCGAATATCTTCCCGAGACCGTTTCGCCATTGCGTCACGACGCGCCCGGCGCGGTCACCGCGATGCCGTCGCCAACCAAGCTCCACCATATCCATATTTTCTCCGACACGCGTTACGACGAGATGGTGGCTTATTACAAAAAAATTTTAAACGCCGAGGTCGTCCGGGTGAACCCGGATGGTCTGACATTCCTTTCATTCGACGAGCACGACCATCGCATCGTTATTATCAAACGCGACGGTGCGGACCCCAAGCCCGCCAACGCGGTCGGGGTGTCCCATGTCGCGCTTTGCTACGCCAGCTTGGGTGAGCTGATCTACGTCTATCGCACGATGACCGAAGCCGGTTATGACGGCCCCGACTATTGCGTCAACCACGGCAATTCGACTTCGTTTTACTATCGCGACCCCGACGGCAATCGGGTCGAACTGATGATGGATAACTACACCCCGTTGGAGACCCAAGGCTACAAGCGGCATTACCAATGGTCGGAAGCGTTCGGCCAGATGAGCGAGGGCGAGTTCGATCCTGTGAAGATGGCCGAGCTGTACGAATCCGGCGTGCCCGATACCATCCTGATCGATCGCGAAGAGGTGCGTCGATTACGTAAAGAGGGCAAACTTTAACGCGTGCTAGGCGCGGCGCCTTGCGCTAGCCAGGCTCGTATCGTTCTATCCAGCCGCCGATGAGATTTCTGTCTGCAATATTATTCTCTGCGCTGCTTACCGGATCGGCGGTTGCGCAAGACTTCGAGACCGGTCGCGCGGCGGCGCGAAACGGCGACTACGCCGCTGCGTTGAGCCAATGGCTGCCCTTGGCGGAAAAGGATAACCCTCGGGCGCAATATAGCGTTGGTGTCCTGTACGAACGTGGCCTCGGCGTCGATGCTGATCCCGCGAAGGCGTTCGAGTGGTACAAGCGCGCCGCCGATCAACGCTATGCGCGTGCGCAGTACAACGTCGGCGCCCTATATCAGCAGGGTAAAGGGGTCGAGCAAGACTTTGCCGAAGCGCGCAAATGGTACCGGCGCGCCGCCGACCAAGGCGTCGACCAAGCGCAATATAACCTTGGCTATATGTACCATCAGGGCCAGGGCGTCGAACCCAGCTTCAAGGAAGCCCGTAAGTGGTACCAGCTTGCCGCCGAGCAGGGTTATGACCTGGCGCAATACAATCTGGCGGTCATGCTCGCCCAAGGTCAGGGCAGCGACCGCGATCCGCGCGAAGCAGCAACATGGTATCGCCGCGCCGCCGAGCAGGGCTTTGTGCGCGCGCAATACAATCTCGCGGCGTTGCATTACCAGGGTCTCGGCGTGGAGCGAGATTACGCCGAGGCTTTCAAGTGGTACCGGCGCGCGGCCGAGCAGGGTAACGCTAAGGCGCAGTACAATCTGGCGTTCATGTACGACAACGGCCAAGGTACCGAGCGCGATAAGACCGAAGCGCTACGGTGGTATCGCAGCGCCGCCGAGCAAGGCGACGCGTTGGCGCAATACAATTTTGGATCGCTCTATCAGTCGGGCTTGGGTGTTCCTCGCGATT
Source organism: Alphaproteobacteria bacterium (assembly GCA_041633145.1). Lineage (GTDB taxonomy): Bacteria > Pseudomonadota > Alphaproteobacteria > UBA6615 > UBA6615 > JBFKGW01. The sequence goes on along the minus strand of JBFKGW010000097.1, from coordinate 4,910 downwards.
CCAGCGAAGCGGCGACATGGTATCGCCGCGCGGCCGAACAAGGCTTTGTGCGGGCGCAGTACCAACTGGCCGGCTTATACTTCCAAGGCGACGGCCTGCCGCAAAACGACGCCGAAGCGCTAAATTGGTATCGCCGCGCGGGCGAGCAGGGTTACGCCGCCGCGCAATACAATCTCGGGTTCATGCACGAAAACGGCCGCGGCACCGAGCAAGATTACGCGGGCGCGTTGCAGTGGTACCAGCGCGCCGCCGATCAGGGGCACGGCCTGTCACTCTACAACCTGGGGATTATGTATGCGTCGGGCAAAGGCGTCGCCAAGGACCCAGCGGCGGCGGCCGATTTGTTCCGCCGCGCTGGTGAGCGCGGCGTTGCGCGTGCGCAATATAATCTGGGTTTTATGCTCGACAACGGCGAAGGTATTCCCGCCGACGACGCCAAAGCGGTCAAATGGTACCAACTGGCGGCCGAGCAAGGTCACGCCAAGGCGCAAAACAATCTCGGCATATTGTACAGCGAGAGCGACACCGTACCGCGCGATGAAATCGCCGCACTCATGTGGTTCATTCTCGCCGACGAACAGGGTTTTGCCGATGCGAAGAAAGGCCGCGAGCTGGCATCCTCGCGTCTGACGGCGGCACAGATTGCCGAGGCCGAACGGCGCGCGCAGGAAAAACTGGCGTCGCTCAGGCAGTAATCGAGTTTTGCGGCGCGAAGCTCCCGGGACTTGGAATTTTGATTGCCCGCGACGCCGATATTGTCGCGCCCGAGTCGCGGTTCTAAAAGGTCGGCAATGAAGAAAGTGAAGAACTAGTGCCTCGCCTAGCCAAGCGCGGTTATTGCAGTCTCCGCTTTGCCGGGCGGCACCGTTGGACCGGGCGCCTGTCGCTGGGCCTATTGGCGATCGCAGCATTGGTGGGGCCAGCATTCAGCGCTAGTGCCCAGTCATCGGCGACTGCTTCCAGGATTGAAGGCAGGGCCCGCATCGTCGACGGCGATACCCTGGAGATCGGGATCCACCGGGTTCGCTTGCACGGCATCGATGCGCCGGAAGCGGACCAGCGTTGCGAGCGGGACGGCGCGCCGTGGCGCTGTGGCATGGAGGCAACCTATGCCATGGCCGCTTTAATTGAGACCCATTGGCTGACTTGCGACCCGCGCGACCGCGATGCCGCTGGCAATGTGATTGGCGTCTGCCGCATGGGCGGGCCCAAGGGGCACGACGTCAGCCGCGAAATTGTCCGGCAGGGTTGGGCCTTGGCCTTGCGGCCCGATGGCGATGACTATATCGCTGCCGAGCGAGAGGCGAAGGCTGCTAAGGTGGGGCTGTGGTCAGGCTCGTTCGTCGCCCCGTGGGAGTGGCGGCGCACACGACAGGCGGGCGGTACGGGAAACTGAGCGAGGCTCTGCCATCGCAGTTTCGCCAAACTTGATTGGTAAGTGGGTGGCCGATGAAGAACATCTTGCACCTAGTCAAGCGGTTATTCCATCCGATCACGCTGGCGGTTTTTCTGGTTGGCGTGGGCGGGTTTTTGTTCGGCCTCATATTCGCCGTTGAGCGGCAGGACGCCACTATTGTGGCGCCACGCGTGGACACCGCAACGTCAAGGGTCGACACCGTAGCGCCAACGGTAGACACCGAGGCGAGCAACCGGATCGCCCAATTGGAAGGGGCGCTGGCAGCCCGGGAAACAGAATTGGCCGAACTGCAGGGCCAGTTATCGCAGTTGCGCGCCGAGGCGCCGTCGCCAGCTGCGATGGTCGATGCGAATAACAAGATCGCCAGCCTCGAAGTGGCGCTCGCGAATAGCACAGCAGAACTAGACACGCTGCAGCGCGAGCTCGATAAATTGTCGGGCCAGCTGGCCGAGGCGATCCAGGCGCGTGACGCCGTGCGCGAGCAAAGCGATCGAGAGCGGCGCGACACCGAGAACGAACGCGCGAGCCTGCAACAATCGATCGCTGATCTGACCGCTCGCCTTGCAGCGGCCGAGGAGGCTGTCCGTGAGCAGGCTGAGACGGCTGCCCGGGCGCAGGCCGAGGCGGCGGCCGGTAAGGAACCGAGCCCGCCTACTGAGGCGGCGGCGGAACCGGAGCAAGCCGCTGCCGATAGCGAGGCGTCCGCACCGCAACCGGCAGCTTCGGCGAGCAACGCGCCGGACACCGCTGAAGCGGATGCACAAACTCAGCAGGCCGCGGCTCCTGCCCCGACCGGCGGGCCGATCGCCCAGGGCATCGCTGCCTATCGGGCGACAAACTACCGGGAGGCCTATGAATTATGGCTGCCCGAGGCGCGGAAAGGCTCAGCGCGGGCGCAGTTCTATGTCGGTGCTTTGTATTTTGAAGGCCGCGGCGTGCCGACCGACCGTGTGGCCTCTTATATGTGGTTGCGGGCCGCCACCCAAGCGAACGACCCCGGCGCCATCAAGCTTCTCGATCGGCTGCGCGAAGGCATGTCCGGTCCCGAGCTGGCGGAAGCCGAAACGCGCATCGCCAACGGCGAAACGATCCCCGCGCAATAAATCGCGGGTCAGCCGACTTGCGGCAACTCGCGCGGTAAGTCCGAGTATATCCGGTAAAATCAGTAATTTGTCAGGACAAATATTCTTGCCATTCGTCCGCGAGACTGCCATCGTCGCGCTGTTCGGTTGTGCGCTGGGGGAGTGTCGACCAGAATGAAATTTGCATACTAGCGAGCAGTGGCGGTTAGCGCCAACGCACACACAGGGAGGAACTAATGAAGTTATTGAGCACACTTTTAGTCGCCGGTAGCGCACTGGCTATTGCTGGTGTTGCGCAAGCGGAGGAAACCTATCGCATCGGCGGTGGTCCCGCTGGCGGCGGCTGGCATCCGTCGGTCAGCGCCGGCGCGCAACTTTTGAATTCTGAACTTGCCGGCAAGTACAAGTTCAATTACTCGCCGTCGAACGGCTCGGTCGATAACGTGCGCCGCGTCTCGCTCGGCAAGTTCGATACGGCCTGGGGCCATGTCGGCCAGGCCTATCAGGCGTGGAACGGCGTTGGCCTGTTCAAAGAAGACGGCGCCAACAAAGATTTCCGCGTCATCGCCAACGTGCGTAAGCAGTCGCAGATCGTCGCTGTGTTGGCGGACAGTCCGATCAAGACTTTTTCGGACATGAAGGGCAAGATCGTGAACCTGCTGAACAAGGGTTCGGGCAGTAACGTAAACTGCCGCAACATCATGGAAGGCGCCGGTATCATTAACGATATCGATGTGCGCAACCTCGGTTTTGCCGCTTCGGCGCGTGCGCTCGGCGACCGCCAGATCGACGTCTATTGCTCGGCCGGCGCGCCGTTCCTGATTCCGGCGCTAACCCAGCTGTCGATTACCAAGCCGGTGCGCTACATCAGCCTGACCGAGGAAGAGCAGGCCGCTGTTATCGCGAAAAATCCGTTCTATTCGGCAGTTACCATTCCGGTGCAGAAAGACGTGCGCGGCATGGATGCGCCGGCACGCTCGATCTCGTATGACGTCTACTGGCTGGCGCACAAGGATGTGTCGGACGACGCCATCTACGACATGCTGACGGTTACTGCGAAACCGGAAAATCTGCAGAAGCTGGTCGCCACAGCGGCGTATTGGAAGACGCTCAACGGCGACTTCACCAACCTGAAGTCCGTCGGTATTCCGGTACACCCGGCTGCGGCCAAGTACTGGAAAGAACGCGGCTTCGATGTCGCAGGAGATGTTGTTCAGGGATACTGATTAAACCCAGCTTCCTTTAACGACACAGCCCGATAACGCAGTGGTAGGGCGCGAAAAGACCAGATCTTTTCGCGCCCCATCCGCGTAGGTGTTTTCCACTTCCTGGCGCAATTGCAGGGCGATCGAGCATGGCCAACCGCACGATCAACGGTTTGATGAAAATCGGCATTATCGCCGAAGAGATGGCACCACCGCGCCAGATGAGCGGGATCGTAAAGGTGCTCTTCTCGATCATCGCGGTTTGTTACGCCTACTTTTTCATCCACATTGCCTTCTTCGGCCCGCCGGTCGAAGAAGTTTTCCGGGGAACCTTCTTCCTCGGCGTGGCCATCATGTCGCTGTTGCTGTTCAAAAACCGGCACCGTGGCATTCGCGACCGGGCGGTATGGCTCGACGAGTTGTTTGCATTCGCCAACCTTGTCATGCTGTGCGGCGCTTTGGCGGTTTGGGTGCATTGGCAGATCGGTGACAACCCGGCCAAGTGGTTCCGCTACTTCGACAATGAAGTGCTGATGGTTGGCATTGCCGGCGGAATTGTCGGCGCCGCCATCTACTTTTTCGAAGGTATGCGCCAAGCGGGCCGCGACGGCTTTTCGATTTCTGACGTCCTGTATCTCATCGGCATCGTCATGGCGGTCTTGTGGTGGGTCGATAACGTGCAGGAACTTCGTGAGCGTTCCGGCGCCGCTGTGCCATCGCTGCTGTTCATCCATTCGATTGTGATGGTATCGGTGAGCTTCGAGATTGCCCGGCGCATCGTCGGGCCGTTGATCCCACTGCTCGGTTTTCTGTTTTTCATCTACTCCTTCGAGACTGTCGCGCAGGCGATGCCGGGCATATTGAATTATCCCGGCTATGACGCTGAGACCGTCATGGAATTTTTGATGGCATCGACCGAGGGCATGCTCGGCCTGATCGCCAATGTCTTTGCTACCTTCATTGTGATCTTTGTCGTCCTTGGCGCCTTTCTCGAAAAAACCGGTCTCGGCGCGGTCATCATCAACACCGCTTACCGGATGACCGGCGCGAAGACCGGCGGACCAGGTTTGGCCGCCGTCATCAGCAGCGGTTTGTTCGGCATGATCTCGGGCAGCGGTGTGGCCAACGTGATGACGACGGGCACGTTCACCATTCCGCTGATGAAGCGGGTCGGCTACCGCTCGGATTTCGCCGGCGGGGTGGAGG
>JBFKGW010000096.1:0-7837 GCA_041633145.1 Alphaproteobacteria bacterium | reverse complement strand
TCGCTAGCTTCTTCTTCTGCCTCTGCTTCGGCGGGCTCTAGCTCCTCGACGGCCTCTTCAGTCTCGGCGGCCACACCTTCCCCGTCCTCATCATCTTCGGAGATGATGCGGCGGATGGAGGCGAGGATCTCCTCCATCGACGGTTCTTGCTGATCGGCGCTCGAATCGCTCATGTCCGAAACTATAAGTGCAGAAAAGGGTTAACGGAATTTAAACTAGGCGACGCCGAAACCCAAAGCCAGAGAATTCTGGCGCTTTGAGCTCGGCAATTCGGCTGGCAACAAGGTCTATTTGTCCACGATATCGGAGCCGAAAAACTTGCCTTCGACGGCGTTAAAGTTACGCGTCGGATCGTACAGATCCACCGGCAAGCCGAGATCTTCTGCCGTCAACTGGCCGATTGCGGCCAGCAGCGCATAGCCGCTCACGATCAGATCGCGCCGGGCCCGCACCAGGTTCACCCGCGAATCGAGCAGTTCTTGTTCCGCGTCGAGCACATCGAGGACGGTTCGCGCGCCGACTTGCGCTTCCTGTTCGACGCCTTCGAAGGCGACTTCCTGCGCTCTCACCTCGGATTCAAACGAAATAATGCGGGCTTCGGATGCACGGAAGTTTTCCCAGGCGTCGCTGGCATCCTGTTCGGCTTGACGCTTCGACAACGCCAGCTCAGACAAACGTTGGCTTGCCGTCTGCTTGGCCTCGCGAATGCGAGAATAGACTGCGCCGGACTGATACAGCGGCACCGATACCCGCGCGGTGATCGCTTGCTCGGTGTCTTCGACATCGCGGCCCACGACGTCTTCTTCGCGGTTCAGCTCCGCATCCAGCGTCACCGTGGGCAGCAACTCGCCGCGGCGTAGTTCGATCTCCGATTGGGCGGCGCGTTCGGTAAAATCGGCCGACACGACATCGGGATTGTTTTCCAGCGCAAGCGTCCTGGCTTCTTGCTCGGATGTCGGCAGGTTTGGCGGCAGATCCGGGGTCGCCAAATCGACCGGATCGCGGCCGATCGCTCTGCGATAGGCCGCGCGCGACGTTTCCAAATCGGCCTCAGCCGCCGTGCGATCGGAAATCGCGCGGGCCAGGCGGCTTTCCGCTTGGGCAACGTCGGTGCGGGTCAGCTCGCCGACGTCGAACCGGTCCTGGGTCGCCCGAAGCTGTTCCTCGATGACCTTGACGTTGTTGATGCGTAAATCGAGCACCGCATCGTCGCGCAGCATATCGCCGAACGCGACAACACCCTCGAGTAGAATGGACTGCTCGGCACCCAGCAGGTCGCTGCGCGCTGCCGCGACGCGGTTGCGCGCGCGCTCCGTCTCGGCTTGCGTGCGAAAGCCGCGAAAAATGTTTTGGTTGATTTCCAGGCCGACCGCCCCGGGATGGGTCGTTGTATCGGTGTCACCGAGCGGACTGTCCCGGTCGACGTTCCGGTAGCCGTAGCGACCGTTCACGAAAACCTGCGGGCGCCAATTCGACAACGCCTGTGGCACTTGCTCGTCGACAGCACGCACCCGTGCCCGCTCGGCGACGAGGTCGGGATTGGTCGTGTAGGCTTCCGCCAGCGCCTCGCTCAACGTTTCGGCACGCGCGGCATTCGGCAGAAAAGCCGCAAAACCAGCCGCGACGGCCACACTCATGACCGCAAATTTGTAACGCACTTCCATGTCGCGGAATCGCACCCCCGCTGATATTGCCGCAACATGCAACCTGCTACATCGCGCCTTGAATTGCAAATACCGATTTTCCCGTCAAAAAACAAAGCTTTCTTCGCGCACGAAGCCCGGCAGCATGCGGGTTCCAGCGTCGAATAAGGGCCGGCCGGACAACGCATCGCCGCTGCGCACGAAAAGATGCGCGCGCCCCAATATGCCAAGCTCGCGGCCGCCGATAACGGCAGCCAAACGGCCATCCGGCGCGAGTTCACCCGCAAGCGCCGGCGGTATTTCATCGACCGCGCCGCTCATGAATATGGCGTCGTAGGGCGCTTGAGCAGGATAGCCCTCGGTGAGCGGCGCTTCGATGACAGCCACATTATCGATCGCCAGTTCGTTGATCACACCGCTGGCCAACGCCGCGAGCGCCGAGTCGCTTTCAATCGCCACCACCGAGCCCACTAACCGGCCCAGTAGAGCGGCGTCGTAGCCGGTGGCGCAACCGATATTCAAAACCGTTGAGTCGGGCGTCAACTCGAGTGCTTGCAATAGGCGCGCTAGGACCACGGGTTCCATGAGGAAGCGGCCCGGCGCCACCTCGATGTCTTCGTCGATATAGGCGATGCCTTGCTTGGCCTTTGGCACAAATCGCTCGCGCGGCAGCTCTGCCATGACGGCGAGGATGTCAGGATCGGTCACGCGGTTGGTTCGCAACTGGCTGTCAACCATGTTACGGCGGGCATCGGCGAATACGTTCATACTTGGCAGGTCCTCGGCAGTCGTCCGCACCACTGTAGAATTCGGTCCGCACGACGCGTTCTACGTCGGCAGCACGCGCCGGTCTTATAATCGGCGCTCCCGACAATAACAATTGCGCATCTTTGCGGATATTGTCTCAGGTGCGGTCAAGCTGTGTGTTGCGAGGGGGCGGACACGCCGCCATTCGGCTAAACTGGGCGTGCCGCAAGGCGATTGAGGTTTAGCCAATCAAGAAAAGCAGAACGGGGGATGTGCGGATGGACAGCGAAGCGAGCGGGACGCCGGCCGGAGACGACCAACATCGGATCGAATCGCGCAACGGCATGATCGTCGAATGGGATGCGCCGATCGAAATGGATGACGGCGTTGTGCTGCGCGCCAATATTTATCGGCCCGACAGCGACGGCCAGTTTCCCGTCATCATGAGCCACGGCCCCTACGGCAAGGACCTCGCCTGGCAAGAAGGCTACGCGACCACTTGGGACATATTCGTCGCCGCCCATCCCGAAGCGCTCGAAGGCTCGTCCAACATCCACCAGAGCTGGGAAACGGTCGATCCGGAAAAATGGGTACCCGATGGCTATGTCTGCATTCGCGTCGACAGCCGCGGCGCCGGCCGTTCGCCCGGCGTGATCGATTGCCGCAGCCCCCGCGAGACCCAGGATTTCGCCGCCTGCATCGAGTGGGCCGGCGTGCAGCCGTGGTCGAACGGCAAGGTCGGCCTGACCGGCATCTCCTATTACGCCATCAACCAATGGCAGGTCGCGGCGCTGCAACCGAACTATCTGGCGGCGCTGTGCGTGTGGGAGGGCCAAGTGGATTACTATCGCGATGGCACCCACCATGGCGGCATATTGAATACGTTTCAGAGCAACTGGTACGACATGCAGATCAAGTCGGTGCAACACGGGCGTGGCGAGAACGGGCCGCGAAGCGCCGTCCATGGCGGCCTCGTCTGCGGCCCGGAGACGCTGACGGAAGACGAGTTGGCCGATAACCGCATTGACCTCGGTGACCGCCTGCAAACCCAGGAGATGATCAACGACTGGTACCAGGAGCGCACCGCCGATCTGTCGAACATAACGACGCCGCTTTTGTCGGCAGCGAGCTGGGGCGGCCAAGGCCTGCACCCGCGCGGCAACTATGCCGGCTTCCTCCACGCTGCCTCAGAGCAAAAGTGGCTGGAGTGCCATGGGCTTGAACACTGGACTGAGTTCTACACGCCCTACGGCGTCGACTTGCAAAAGAAGTTTTTCGGGCATTTTTTGAAAGGCGAAGACACCGGCTGGAACGATCAGTCCCGGGTCCAGCTTAAAGTGCGTCATGTCGGCGAGGAATTCGTCGTTCGCGGCGAAGACGAATGGCCGATCGCGCGCACCCGGTGGACCAAGGCCTACCTCGATCCGAACAATCTGTGTTTGACGGAGTCGCCCCCTGGCGACGAAGCATCGATTAGCTACGGCGGCCTGAGCGATGGCGTCACGTTCTTTTTGCCGCCGTGGCGCGAGGACACAGAGATCACCGGGCCGATGGCGGCGAAACTGTTTGTCTCGTCGGCCACCGAAGACGCCGATCTGTTTCTCGTGGTGCGCCTCTTTTCGCCGGACATGAAGGAGGTCGTCTTTCAAGGCACCTTGGACCCCCACACGCCGATCGCCAATGGCTGGCTGCGCGCGTCGCACCGCAAACTAGACCCGGTGAAGTCGACCGAATGGCAGCCCTATCATACGCACGACGAAAAGCAGCCGCTGACGCCGGGCGAGATCTACGAGCTCGACATCGAGATCTGGCCGACCTGTGTGGTCGTGCCGGCTGGCTATCGCCTCGCCTTGAGCGTGCGCGGCAAAGACTACGAATATTCGTGCGCCACCGACCACCGGCTGTCGAACATGCGCAACGCCTTCACCGGCGTTGGGCCGTTTCTGCACAACGACCCGGTCGACCGGCCGGAGGATATATTCGGCGGTGAGGTGACTTTGCACGCCGGGCCGGACCATCCCGCCTGGCTATTGTTGCCGATCGTCCCGCCGAAATAGGCGCAACGGGCGACTGTCAACCTAGCTGCTCGAGCTTCGCCAATGGGCTCTCTCTCGTCGCCCCGCTACGCCGCGTTCTACGGTGGATTTTTTCTCACCGCCGGAATTCTCCTGCCGTTCTGGCCGTTGTGGCTGGAAAACCGGGGTCTGGGCGCCGTCGAGATCGGTATCATATTAGCGCTCGGTCCTTGGGTACGGGTCATCACCAATCCGCTGGTGGCACAGATCGCCGACCGCAGCGGCCGCGCCAAGACCGTTCTGGTGATTTTCGCCGCTCTGAGCGTGCTCGCCTTTGCCGGGTTTATCCCGGCGCACGGGTTCTGGTGGATCGCCTCGATAAGCCTCGTCGCCGCGATCTGCTTTTCCGCGCTGCTGCCGATCGGCGAGAGCCAGGTGATGGGCGCGGTGTTGCGTCACCGCCTCGATTACGGCCGTATCCGGCTGTGGGGCTCGATCACGTTCATCGTCGCCACGCTGGGCGCCGGCCGCGCGCTGACCGGCCGCGACCCCGATCTGGTCCTCATGATGGCGCTCGGCGCCCTCGCTGCGACCTTTCTGGCGGTGCTGTCGTTTCCGCACCAGCCCGCCGACGGCGAACGACACGAGCGCGGCGGGTTCGCCACCCTGTTGTCGCAACCCCAGTTCGTCTTATTCGTCGCTACGGCGAGCCTGTTGCAGGCCAGCCACGCCGTCTACAATGGGTTCTCCACGCTCCATTGGCGGGCCGCCGGCATTAGCGAAACCGTGATCGGCGGGTTATGGGCCGAAGGCGTAATCGCCGAGATCCTGCTATTTGCGGTCAGCGGGTTTTTGATCGCCCGCGTCGGCCCGATCGGGTTGCTGGCGCTCGCCGGTGTGAGCGGCGTCGTACGGTGGACGGTTCTGGCACAAACAACTGATTTAACCGCGCTGCTGAGCGTGCAATTTCTCCACGCGATTACCTTTGGTGCGGTCCATCTGGGCGCGATGCATTTCGTCGCCCGCACCGCGCCGCCGGGCTTGGCCGCCACGGCGCAGGGCATCTACGCCTCGGCTTCCGGCTTGGCCATGGGTCTGGTGATGATCGGCGCTGGCAGCCTGTTCGCCGCCTATCAAGGTAATGCGTTTCTGGCGATGGCTGCAATCAGCGCCGCCGGCGTCGGCCTGACTGGCCTGCTATGGTTAAAGAATCGGAATTAAAAATTTGCCGATAGACAGTATTGGCAAGACTTTCTTGTCGTTAACTACGAAAAGAACGTAAAGTTCGAACCACAAATTCTGATCGCGCGAAATCTTGCAAGTAAAATGCAGAAAGGTCCTGGCCGTGCCCCGCCCGTATTTTATCGCAATCCTGCTCCTGCTTGCTCTCACCGGATGTAATCACAACTTCCAGCGCGGCGTTCAGGCTTTTGATCAAGGCAATTACGCGGTGGCGCTGGCCGATCTGGAACCGGCGGCAAAGGCGGGTAATGCCGAGGCGCAATTCAGGTTGGCCGAGATGCACGCCAACGGCCTGGGCACGCCCAAGAACGACACGGTTGCGGTGCAGTGGTACGAGCGGGCGGCCGAACAAGGACATGCCGCGGCTCAGTTCGATCTGGCCGAGATGCATGCGGCCGGCCGCGGCGTTGCCGCCAGCGATGCGACGGCGGCCAAGTGGTACGAGGCAGCCGCCGAACAAGGCGTCGCGCAAGCGCAGCTCAAGATCGCCGACTACTACGCTACCGGCCAGGGGGTTAGCCAGGACGACGCGGCAGCGACGAACTGGTACCGCCAGGCGGCCGACCAAGACGTCATCGAAGCGCAAATAAAGTTGGCGGATGCCTATTTGGCCGGCCGGGGTGTCGCTGAAACGCCGGCACTCGCGGCGCGCTGGTACCGCACCGCCGGCGAGTTCGGCGCCGCCGAAGCGCAGCTCAAACTGGCCGGCCTCTACGCCAGCGGCCGCGGCGTCGTGAAGAACGATGTCGCCGCCTTGGAGTGGTATCGCAGGGCCGCCGAGCAGGGCGTGGCCGAAGCGCAATTCCGCGTCGGCTACCGCTACGCCAAAGGTATCGGCGTTTCGCAAAGCGACCCGGAGGCCCGCAAATGGTACCGCAGGGCGGCCGAGCTCGGTCTGCCGGAGGCGCAGTACAATCTTGGCATCCTGGTCACGCGCGATGCGCAATTGAAAGACGGCCGGAACTTCTCCGAAGCGTTCAGATGGTGGCAGCGCGCCGCTGCCAGCGGTAACTTGGACGCGCAGAACGCCGTCGGCGTTTCCTATTTCAAGGGACTGGGCGTCGAACAAGACCATGAAGCCGCGGTCCGTTGGTTCACCCGGGCGGCCGAACGCGGTTTCTCCGAGGCGCAGGTCAACTTGGCACACATGCACGAAAACGGCCAAGGCACGAAAAAGAACCGCGTCGAGGCCTATAAATGGTATCTCATCGCAGCGGCCAACGGCTTGGGCAAGGCATTCGCCGAGCGTGACCGCCTGGCTGGGCGCATCAGCAAAGCGCAACAGCGCGAGGGCCAACGGCTTGCCCGCGACTGGCTGGCCGCCAATGCGAGCTTGAGCGATAATCGCGGCTCGTGAGCCGACCGCGGGGATTGTTGCCGCAATCGGGAGCGTACATACTTAGCAACAAATGCCTATCGATTATCGGTGTGCGCCTAAAGAACGCCCATAATCGCAGGTAACCAGGGAGAGGCGTCGAGCGATGCGCAGAGTAAATTTAGCCGCTGGTGATATTCTGTTCGAAAAGGGCGATGCCGCCAACGACGCCTACCTGATCATGGACGGGACGATCGAGATATCGAGCGACGCCTTGGCAGTGGAACTCGGCAAGGACGAGCTGTTCGGTGAATCCGGCTTGGTCGGCAACACCCGTCAGGCGGCCGCGTTTGCCAAAACCGACTGCCGCTTGTTCGCCGTTTCGGTCGACGAATTGCGTGATTCGATCAAATCGGAGCCGGAGACCGCGATGATGTTGATCGAAGCGTTGATTCGCCGCCTCGCCTACGCGCTAAACGAACTCGAAAAGGCAAAGCACCTGGCGTCGTAACGGACCGCACGGCTAGTCGTCCAACCAAGCGACGGCGCGGATCGGCGCGCCGGTGCCGCCCCTGATCTTGATCGGGAAGCCGATAAAGCGGAAGCGGCCCTGGCCGATCAGCTGGTCCAGATTGACCAGGCCTTCCATGTGAGTGAAGCCGAGATCGCGGCAGACATGATGGACCTCGAAGTTATGGCGGCCGGGCCGGCCGGGGCTGACCGCCTCGACGCCAAACATGTTGATGCCCTGCTCGCCCAGCCAGGTCGCGGACTCCTTGGTCAGGCCGGGAAAATCGGTGAGGTAGCCCGGCGTGCCATAGCAGCGGTTGTAGAAATCCATGTGCAGGAGAACCGTGTCCTTGGGCTTGATCTCG
>JBFKGW010000095.1:0-7839 GCA_041633145.1 Alphaproteobacteria bacterium | reverse complement strand
TCGCCGTGCACGATGATGTAGCCTTTGTCGGCAATACGGATGGCTTGGTTGAAATTCTGTTCGGCCATCAGAATGGTCAGACCACGACTCTCGCGCAGCTCGCCGATCTTCTCGATCATCTGGCTGACCAGGATCGGCGCCAGGCCAACCGACGGCTCGTCGACTAGCAAAAGTCGGGGGCCGCTCATCAGCGCCCGCGCCACGGCCAGCATCTGCTGTTCGCCGCCGCTCATGCTGCCGGCGAGTTGGGTCTTACGCTCGGCTAGTCGAGGAAACAGGGCGAAGGCGTAGTCGAGATTTTCCGACAGGCCGGCGCGCGCCGCGCGGCGATAAGCGCCCAGCGTTAAGTTTTCCTCGACCGTTAGATCGGGAAACAGCCTGCGCCCTTCAGGAACCTGGGCGACGCCGGCCTCGACGATCTCCTGCGGACTGGCCTGCGTCAGATCGATGACGGTTCCATCTTCTTCGCGCAGCTCGATCGACCCGGCCGACGGCTTGATCAGCCCGGAAACACAGCGCATCAACGTCGACTTGCCATTGCCGTTCGTGCCAAGCAATGCCACCGTCTGGCCATTCGGTACGTCGATCGAAACGTTGTTCAGAACGGTGACCGCTCCGTAGCCCGCATACAGGTCTTTGATTACAAGCTCAACCATCGTCAGCTGCCCAGATACGCCCGTTCGACGTCCTTGTTCTTTACGATTTCGTCCGGTGCGCCTTCCGCGATCAGTTGACCGGCGTCGAGGCAAATGATGCGCTCGGAGAACTGCATGACTGCGCGCATGATGTGCTCGATCATGATTATCGTGATGCCGCGCTCGTTCATCTTAATGAGAATCTGAATAACCTCGTCGACTTCCTGTCCGGTCAGGCCGGCCATAGCCTCGTCGGAGATCAGCAGTTTCGGCTTGGCCGACATCGCCCGCGCAAGCTCCAACTTGCGCAGTTCGATCTGCGTCAGATCAGTGGTCGGCGCGTTGGCTTTGTCAGCGAGGCTCATGGTTTCGAGCACTTCCATGGCTTCGGCGTGTTCGTCGACCCGTTCGCCGCGATGATGACCAACAAATTCCAATGGAATCATCAAGTTCTCGATCACCGACATGGTGTGGAACGGACGCGGTATCTGAAAACTACGGGCGATGCCGGCGGCCGTACGCTGGTGCGGCTTTAGACCCGTGACATCCTTGCCATCGAAGACAATGCTGCCCGATTCGTTACGCAACAGCCCCGAGACACAATTGATCAATGTGGTCTTGCCCGATCCGTTGGGACCGATGAGGCCGAACCGCTCGCCGTTCTTGACGTAGGTGCTGACGTTCGACAGCGCGGTAAAGCCGCCGAAGTGCTTTGAGACATTGTCAACATCGAGAAGTGATTCGCTCAACGTACAGCTCCCTAACGCGCCTTGCGGAACCAGCCAACGATCCCGCCCGGAGCGATGATCACAAACACCACCAGCAATACACCGACGATGAGCAGATTCAGCTCCGAAGAAATGAACAGGGACGCCCATTGCTGTGCCGACCCAAGCAGCAAAGCGCCGATCAGGGGACCGGCCCAGGTCACCGTCCCGCCAATCATCGGCATCGCAATGGCATTAACGGCATATTCGAGATTGAAAGCCGACAGCGGGTCTATGAAAGTCAGGTAGCTCGCCAGCGGCGCGCCGGCGACGCCCATCATTGCCCCGCTGATAACCGTGGCATAAAGTTTCAGCCGCAGCGTCGGGACCCCCATGCACTCGGCAGCTTCTTCGCTGTCCTTGATCGCATTTAGGCCACGCCCGAGCTTGCTGTTCTCGATCCAGCGCGCAACCCACACGCTGCCGATAGCCACGACCCCCATCAAGAAGAACAAGTACTCCTTGTAGTTGGCGAAGATGCCTGCCTTGCGATCGACAATCAAAATACTCAAAAGCTCCGGCTTACGCTTGGGCAGGATCGTCGTTCCCGCCGCACCGCCGACATACTCCCAGTGCGCGACGAATGTCTCGAGGATGATGGCTAAAGCCAGCGTCGCGATGGCGAAATAGACACCGCGCAAACGCAGCGTCAGATAGCCCGTTGCGAGCCCCAGCAGACCGGCAATAATAGCGCCGGCGATCATCTGCTCGATCAGGCCGACACCGAGGAAGTTGATCAACGCCACCGATGTGTAGGCTCCGACGGCGAGAAAACCGGCGCTACCGAAGTTCACGTATCCGCCATACCCGCCCAGGATGTTCCAGGCGGTCGCCATCACCACATATTGAAGGATGACGAACCCGACGAAAAATACGAACTGGTTGGTGATGAGTTGGGTGAGGACAAAGAAAATGACGATCAGCACCGCTGCACTGATCTCGAACCAGTACTTCATCAATGCGCTCCCGCCGTTTTGCCGAACAGGCCTTCAGGCCGCAGCGCGAGTACTGCCAGAAGTATTCCGAAAGAGACCGCCGGCGCCCAGGACGGGCCGGCGAAGGTCGAAACGATGCTTTCCGCGATGCCAATAATAACCGCGGCCAACAGCGTTCCGCTAATTGAGCCCAACCCGCCGAGCACAACGATGGCGAAGACATTGCCGATGTAGAGCCGGCCGACCGAGGGTTCGATCGGAATGACGATGATCATGAGCGCCCCGCCGATGCCCGCAGTCGCGATCCCCAACGAAAAGGCGATGCGTTTCACCCGGATTGGATCCACGCCCATCAGCCGCAGGGCCATCATGTCCTGCGCCACCGCGCGAACCGCGCGCCCGAAGAAGGTGCGGTTGAGATAGAGCTGAATTGCCAGAGTAGCGATGGCTGCAACGACAAAGGCGACCAGGAGCCGGAACGGAATCGCAACGTTAATCGCCTCGCCGAGGATAATGTTCCAGGACCCGCCAATATAGGGGGCTTCAACGAGGCGATGGTCGACGCCAAACTGAATGATCAGCGCAACCTCGATGATGAACAGCAAGCCGAAGAAAAACGCTAGCCCGCGAAGAGACTCTGAACCCGATTTCTCGAAAACGTTGTAATAGACCTGGTAAATCAGCCAGCCGAGAATGAAGAAGAACGGGGTAGCGATGACGCCCGCTAGAATGGGGTCGATCCCCAATTGAGAATTCATAATAAAGGCGACGAACGCGCCAAGGATGAGAAGCGTCGGATGGGCGATGTTCACCACATCGAGCAAACCGAATGTGATCGAAAGCCCGATCGATAGTGCAGCATAAAAACCGCCAAGAAGGATGCCGACCACCAGCGCATTGAGCAGGAGATCAATATTTACGGCCATGTATTAGGACTCCGCGCCGGGATCGGGCGCACAGACAATTAGGGAAAGGCGGCGGCGCCTACGTCGGCACCGCCGCCTTTTTAGAGGCTATTTGCGCAGTTCGTTGAACTGCATCAGGTCGCCCGTCGCGATATCAGACGGCGCCAGGATCTTGCGCGTCCCGGCTTTTGCGAACTGCTCCAGGTCGTTGTTCTTAATGCCCTGATACTGAACGACGATCGTGCGCGAGCGGTCCCACTCGCCGTTTTCGCCGAACTTGACCCGGCCAACCACGGTCTGGAACTCGGTCTTGCGGATGTAATCGGCGATTGCATCCTGATCGAGCGAGCCAACCGCGTTCACCGCCTGGCCCAGAATGTCGACGTAGGCATACGACCACGGCACCAGGTAATAACCCAGAGCGTCGATCTTCAGGTTCTCGTCTTTTACCTTCTTCTGGTAGCGGGCGATCAGATCGCTGGCGCCCGGATACAGGTTCATCGTCGGTTCCGGTACGAAGAAGTCATAGTTGAGAATACCGTTCAATGCCGGGCCAAGACCCGACATCAAGCCGGAGAACTGCAGGCCCACCATGCCACCGCCAACGGCCTTAGCATTGGTGCCGACCTCGGCCAGAGCGCGCACCATGCCGGCCGAGCCGTTGGGATAGGACGCGATGTAGATGAGGTCCGGGTTCTTGGCGTTCGCGGCGCGAACGATCGGCGTGAAGTCAGGCGTCTTGGGATTGTAGTTCTCCTCGTAGACGATTTCGAGGCCCATCGCCTTGGCATTCTCGACTGCGCCCTTCTTCAGGTTTTGCGCGAACTCGGCGTCAGCGGCGATGACCGCGATGGTCTTCGGCTGGAACTTCTCGACCGCTTCGAACCAGTACTGCGAGAAGCCAATCGCTGGTTTCGGACCCGCCGGCAGGATCTGGAAATACTTCTCGTATTTCCATTTCTCGTTGTTGTTCATGCCGAACAGACCCATGAACACCATTTCGCGCTCAATGGCGATCGGCATCGCCGGCGCGATCAGGTTGGTGCCATAACCGCTGACGATCAGATCGACCTTGTCGACATCGAGCAGCTTGGCATAGA
Organism: Alphaproteobacteria bacterium; assembly: GCA_041633145.1. Lineage (GTDB taxonomy): Bacteria > Pseudomonadota > Alphaproteobacteria > UBA6615 > UBA6615 > JBFKGW01. Next base: position 3,497 of record JBFKGW010000095.1, on the reverse strand, counting down.
TGCCGGGCACGTTTTTCGGGTTGGTCTGGTCGTCTTGGAATACCAGTTCGACCGGGCGCCCCAACAGGCCACCGGCCTTGTTAACGTCCTCAGCCCAGATTTGCATCGCCGCCAGCGATTGCTGGCCACCGCCGGCCAGCGCGCCGGTCAACGCCATGCTAAATCCGATTTTGATGGGGTCTTTATTTTGCGCTTCCGCGACCGGCGTAAACGCCGTCGTCAACGCGAACGCCGCCGCAAACAAACCGGCGAGCAGCATCACGCGTACTCGGTACTTCATAATTCGGGTCATCTTCGGCCCCTCCCTACTGCTAAACGATCACACGGATTGACGATCCGTTGATCAGCTGGTTTCGTTCCAGAAATTCTCTCAAACGAACCTGGTTTTTAATTGACCAGATCTTGAGTCTGCTTGATCTATGACAACTCAATGCGGCGATTCTGGCAATTAACCTAGCCAACTCACGCCGATGTGATGCGCATGATTACCGATGTCACCGGTTTCGGCAAGTGTGTCGTGACAGTTGGGAAAAAATGCCGCAGAGGGGCGTTTCTCGGTCTTGCGCGCATCCGGCTTGGGTCCTAGCGTACAGGCATAACGACGTATTCCGCGCCGTTAACCATACTCGCCACAGGATTGTCTTTCGCCATGGCTGAATACTCTCTCGACGGTCGCGTCGTCATCGTCACCGGCGCCGGGCGCGGCCTCGGCCGTGCCATGACCGAGGCGCTCACCGAAGCCGGCGCCAACGTCATTGCGGCCGCGCACATCAGTGACGATTTTCCCGAACTGCAAGCGGCGTGCGACGGCTACCCGGGCCAGCTGCATTGCGTGACCGCCGATATCCGGAAAATCGAAGACTGCGACCGCATCGTCGCCGCGGCACAAGAGACCTTCGGCGGCCTCCACGGGCTGGTCAACAATGCCGGCCTCACCTTCACCTATATCTGGCCCGACGCCTACCGCCGTCCCGAATGGCTCGAACATAAGCGGTTTCCGCCGTTCTATCTGGTGCCGGACGAGAAAATTCAGAACGTCATCGACACCAATTTTGTCGGCGCCGACCGGCGGGCGCGGCGCGCCGCGCCGATCATGGTCGAACAGGGCTGGGGCCGCATTGTCAACGTCACCACCATGTACCCGACGATGACCCGGCCCGGCTCCTCGCCCTACGGCCCGTCGAAGGCGGCGCTCGAATGCGCCACCGAGATTTGGGCGCAAGACCTCGAGGGCACCGGCGTGACCGTTAATATCCTCAATCCCGGCGCCGGCGCGGCGACCCCCGGCATGGCCGAGGAAATGAAACAGATGAGCCGCGAGGCGGAAACGCCGACCCTGATCGAGCCGGAGTTGTACAAGGCGCCGATCGTCTGGCTGATGTCCGATGCAACCGACGGCATCAACGGCATGCGTTACGACGCGAAACCGTGGGACTCCTCGAAACCCGCCGCTGAGGAAGGTGCGCGGATCGGGGCAAAAGCCGGTGTATTGTTGTACTCGATGCCCGATTATTGATCTCCGTTTTTTAATCGATGTCGTCCCAAGCCGCAGCGCCGGCGCGCCCCCCCGCGCGCCCTTATGTCGGGCCGACCATCCTCCTCACCCTGACCCAAACGATGATTTCGTGGGCGGTGTTCGCGCCGCCGGTCATCGCCAAACAGGCGCTGCCGGAGATGGGGCTCGATCCGATCTGGATCGGCGCCCAACCGACTATCGCATTCATCGCCGCGATGTTGGTCGGCGTGATGGCCAGCTCGTGGGTCGCGCGCGTCAACCCCATGCGCGCCACCCAGTTGTTCGTCTCGTTCTGCGTCATCGGTCCGGTTTTGCTCGCCACCGGCTCGCTCATTCTGGTCGCGCTGGGCAGCGCGTTCATCGGCGCCGCGCTGGGACTGGCGACGCCGGCGAGCTCGCACATTTTGGGGCGGGTCACGCCGCCGCACCTGCGCCCGTTGATCTTCTCGATCCGCCAAACCGGCGTCACTTTAGGCGGCGTGTTGGCTGGATTCATCACACCGCTGTTGGTGCAGCTGTGGGATTGGCAGACCTCGATGCTGGTCGTCGCCGCGGCGTGCGCGGTGACCGTCGGGCTGGTCGAGATCTGGGTGCGCGACTATCGCGTCCATGCCGATCCGACGATCGAGCGGCGCGCGGCCATCCTCGCGCCAATCCGGTTGGTGCTGTCGATCCCGTCGCTGCGGTGGCTAACCTTAGGAATTTTGCCTCTGTTGATCGCTCAATACGCCTTGACGACTTTTCTGGTGCTCTACCTGCAGGAGGACATCGGCCTGTCGGTGATCACCGCCGGCTGGGTGCTCGGTAGCGCCCAGGCAGCGGGCGGCGCCGGCCGCATCTTGTTCGGCATGATCGCCGGCCGATACCTGCAGCCGCTCACCGTCTTGCTGGGGTTGGCGGTCGCCGCCGCCGCCGCGTCGCTGTTGACCGCAGCCTTGACCGGCGCCTGGCCGCTGCTGTTGATCTACGCAGTCGGGCTGCTGTTCGGCGCCAGCGCCGCCGGCTGGAACGGGGTTTTCCTCGCCGAAGCGGCGCGGCTGTCGCCGCCGGGCACGATCAGCCGGGTGACCGGCGGCATCGCCTTTTTCATCTTCGGCGCCATTGTGATCGGGCCGGCCGGTTTCGCCCTGCTGATCGAGCGGACCAGTTTTTCGGTCGCCTATATCGTCATTGCGGTGCTGCTGGTCGTCGGCGTCTGCGCGTTTGCCAAAACCCGCGCTTACGCAGCAGCAGAGCCGGCCTAGTCGGGATCGGTGACGTCCGCCTCGAGTGCCTCGAACACAGCGGCCAGCTCGTCGTCGAGGCGGCCCATCTCGGCGAGCCGGTCGAAATACATCGCGGCAACGGTGGTGATCGGCACCGGCACGCCCAGCTGGTCGGCATGGTCGACGATGTAGTGCAGGTCTTTATGAACCAATCGCGCCGGCGCGGTCGGTGGCTGCCAGCTGCGTGCCGCCATCAACGGCGCGCGCAGCTCGAACTGGGTCGAGCTGGCGACGCTGCTCTTGACCACATCGATAATTTGCTGCGGATCGAGGCCCGAGCGCTTGCCCATCAAGAGCGCCTCGGCGGCCACCAAGGCGTGACCGGCGACCAGCGAATTGAGCACGAATTTGAGCTTCATGCCGGTACCGAAGTCGCCGACGTAGGGGCACTGGGGCGCCAGCACTTCGAGCACCGAGCGAACCGCTTCGCAGGCCGCCTGATCGCCGCTCATCATGATCACGGCGCGGCCATTTTCCATCGCCGCCGGCGTACCGCTGATCGGCGCGTCGAGCAAGAACGTGCCGCCGGCATCGAGCGCGGCTTTTACCTGCTCCTTTTGTGCGACGGCGAAGGTGCCCATATCGGCGACGATCAGTCCGTCACGGCCACCCTCGGCGAGCCCTTTGCGACCTAAATAGGCCTCGTCGGCCGACTCTTCGGTGGCCAACGCAACGATGACCAAATCGGTGGTTTCGGCCAGTTCCTTAGGATTTGC